>CBDUZK010000001.1:0-31802 GCA_965371675.1 uncultured bacterium
TCATCACCGACGGCGCTCCGAAGCCGCGGCCAGCGGACGAGAAGCTGCGAATGAAGGAATCGACTATGGCAGAGTTCACAATCGCGCACAGGTAGTGCGCTTCAGTCCTGGAGGACGCTGCGATCATCGACGTGGTATCGGTTGCTATGAGAGTTTTCCGCCCGAACGGCGTCTGGGTGGATGACAGGACCGTGCCGACCATTCTTCCTGCCATGCGCTTCCAGACTGTCCTGTACGACGCGAACGTCCATTCTCCGATGTTATACTGCGAGTAGAATGGAGCCTTAGGCACATATGTATCCGGTCGCCCTTCATGTGGTACTTTGTCACAGTAGTACTTCCGAAAGGCGGCCCGACGAAGGAGAACCGGCTTGAACACAGCAAGATATGCAAGCGTAAGAGGCGCCTCGACCTCCAGGACGCCGGGGTCGATACCCTTCCGAGCTGCGGGGTCCTGTATGACAAGTGTGTAGAAGTGGCCCTTGGTTCCGTACCGCATTAGCTCGCCCCCACTGACAGTCGGGTACACGAACTTGGTTTCGATCGATGTCCTGAGTGGTTTGATGCGTGTCTTGCCTCGGTCGTGCATGTTCGAAACGACCAGCAGTTTGTCCGGGCGGACTTCACGTACCTTGAGCCAGAAAACCCCGTACGGTTCTATCCGGGCACCAACCCACGGGCGGTACTTATTCTCGCCTTTGAGTGCAGATAGAATATCGAGGTGGGTCTGGGTAGCGGTCTGCCACGACGACTCAATCCGATGAGGGTCAACGGGGATAGCCTGAAGGCTGGTTCGGAGTGTATTCTTCCGGACCGTACCGATATCCCAGCCTGGGCGCACATGACCGATACCCTTCCTCGTGCGCCATTCCAACACCGGCACAGGGTACGTGGTCTTGCGTCCCTTCTGCATCACAAACAGGGACGTCTTGTTTGCGGCTCGGAACGGCTTGAGGTTGACCATGTCCTCCATTCTCAGGACTTTGAGTGGGATACGTTTGTGTTTGATTTCGAATCCGCGGAAGCCCTCGCCTGCGCCCTTGGACTTGAAAACCTCCATCGTGATCAGGAACCCCAGCTTGCCTTTGTCCTTGAGGTAGTTGTCGGCACAGACGTAAGTGAAGAGCATCGAGAAGTCCTTCTCGCCGGCTCCGAGTCGTGTCTCGTGTCCTTTGAGCGAGAAGAGGCCGTAGCGATGCCACATTTTCAGCGTCTTCCTGCGGTAGTCATCCGACAAGTAGCCCCACCGTATCCACGGCGGGTTGCCGATGACGAAGTCGAACTTGCCGACGTAGACCGGCGCGAAAGCGTTCTTTATGTACCGCGCCCAGATGCCGTCTTCTCCAGCTTCATCGATCTTCTTGATGCGCTTATAGACATCCTCCAGCATATCGATGTCAGTGACCTCGAGTTTAAACTCGTTCGTCAGTCGAGTTCGGAAGGCCTCAAGCGACAAACGATGGCCGCCGCGCAGGGCCATGTCGACCATCGCTGTGAACTTGTCGATTTGCTCCCTGTCCTGCATCGTGATCGGGAACTGGAAGGTCTCCCGGGAGGTAGTAAACACCAGCCGGTCCTTGAACTCGATCTCTCCCTCGTCCTCGTATCTGGATGGAGCCCGCACCGAGTCGCACAGGTAGACAGGCAGCGATATCGGCCGGACGTAGGGGATGAACCGGGCGAACGCCACCAGGTAGTTGGTCCGTGATGCCAGGACCGCCAGTGGGTTGAGGTCGAAACCGACGATATCCTCAAGCACCCGTCGTCCGTGCGATGCCGGATCAAGCTTGCCCTTCTTGCCGGCGGTATCAATGGCCCGGTGGATAGCCTGAACGAGAAATGTCCCCGAGCCACAGGCCGGGTCCAGGAAACGCGTCCCCGGCTTCCCTTTGTAGCCGGTTCGGTCGATGAGGTAGCCGGCAAGCCAGTCCGGCGTGTAGTACTCGCCGAGGGCATGGCGCAATTCCTTGGGTACTATGTCCTCGTACAGGTTCTGGAGCAGGTCGCGCGTCCAAGCCGGCTCTAGAACGGGCGTGGCCGCTTCAAACCGTGCCAGGGCCTCGACGGTCGTCCTGACCGCCCCGATCAACCCGGGTGACCAGGCGTCCAGGTACCAGGAGAAAAAGTCCGCTTCCAGGAAATTGACGATACCTCGCTCGGCGAACTCGGCTCCGCTTTCCATCTGGGACAGCTTTACTCGGAGTTCCTTGTCATTGACCGCTCCAAGGTCCGAGACAAAGGACTCCACCGAGCTACCTTGCTGTAGTGAAACCAACTCAACCGCAATCAATTTCATCAGGAGCGCGTAGTAAGTGTGGATAGCGAACAGCAGTTGCTTCAACCGTACGCCACCGGGCATCTCGTACAGCTCGGCGGTCTGAGCCGCAGCTGCCTGAGCTCTTGCCAGTTCCTGCCCGTAGACTACACCGAAGATACGGTCCCACTCCTTGAAGAACGTCCTGGTTCGGGATGCTGACTGCTGACGCTGAGCCTTCATAACCGCAGTGTAGAGCTCGGCTACCATCCGACAGGCCACATCGTGGGGAGGGGCGAAGACTGCGGCCAGGTTCTGAGCTGTGAGAGGTCGCCGCTCGGACGCGCGGAAGAGCACGAGCAAGTTCGCGATACTGTACGCTGAGATCGGATACGGGCCGAGTATCTGGAATCCGCGTCGGACTTTGACCTCCGGGAACAACTCCTCTGCCGCCTGCTTACTGGGAACCGGAAGCTGCAGTAGGGTAGCGGTTTTGCTGAACCGAAGGAACAGGATGTTCTGTCCGTCCGTGGCAATGCCGACCGCCTTCTCCAGATAGTCTTCACGCATGCCTCCGTACTTCTTGGCGTCCGCTGTCAGGTACTTCTGGAGCTGCTGATTGACCTTGGCGACTTCGGCCTTGCTCTTCAAGCGTCCGGGTTTTTTGTACTCAATGGTGATGAAGCCGTAGACGCTGTCCCGGCGGCCACCGAAGGTCGTGGATGATTTCTCGTAGCGGACGCCACTGACGTCCAGCCCCATCTGCTTCAAGGCGGCCTGCAGGATTGGCTCGAACGCCATCTTCAGATCCTCTTCAGTTATCGCCCGTCCCGCAGCCTTGAGAATGGCCTTGGCGATACGGGCTGTGTCAGCTTCTGTTCCCATATGCCAGCCAGCATATGCCCGTAGCTTCTACAGTCAAGAGCGAACCGTTGAACATACGTAAGCTTCGTCATGGCAACCGGCTGGCGCACTTGTAGATTCATGAGCGTCGGAACTTCGGGCATGGGCCAAAACGAGGGTCGTTGCGGCGGCTGTGGTGAGGGTTCTTGCGGCGACCTGCTCGGTTGGTTTGAGCAGCGTCGCGGCGGCAGGACGGATGTCATCCATGAAGAGCGACACGCTGGCCGGCATGGGGTGGAAGGCGGCCCCCGGAGTGGTACAGGGGACGGCTGTGATGACCATGTCGTAGCAGGAAGCGACTTATTGCCAGGCATGCGGTGGTCATGTTGCGTTTTCGGTTCCAATTCCCTGTGATTCCTGGCTGCGATAGTGCCGAATCCCCGCTGCTACCCCCACTCCCTACTGCATTCCCGGGGCGGCTCCGGTAGCGGCCCCCCTAGCCGCTGGGGGGATGGCTACCCCAATAACTACCCTAGCCGCTAGGGTAACGGCCAGGGTAGCCGCCAGGGTAACGGCCAGGGTAGCCACTGGGGTAGCGGTCAGGGTAGCCGCTCCCCTAGCCGCTGGGGGGACGGCCCCGGGGGCGGTTGGGGGGATAGCCCGGGGATACCCCCGGGGAGAGCCCCCACGCTGAATTGTCAACCCAGATAACACATTGGTTTGCCGGGCGTTAGCGGAAATGACCCGTCAGTTTATTTGTTTCATAGTGTTGATAGTCAATAAAGTGAACTATTCGGGCCGTAGGCGTAAGTGCTTGTTCCGAATTGCGAGTTGCGGATTCCGAATGGCGAATACTGCCCGGTACTCTTGGTGTCTACCCTGGGCTGCCCGACCCCGGAAACCCCTTGCCTTTATGCCAGCTTTACTGTAATATAATACTGTCATGAAAGAGCTACAAAAGTTCGGCCTCGATGAGGTGTGCGCGCTGACCGGGTTCCCGAAACGGACGGTCCGGTATTACATCCAGCTCGGGCTGGTGGACCGGCCGGAGGGGTCGAAGCGGGGCGCGTATTACACCGGGTGTCACCTGGAACAGTTGCTCGCGGTGAAGACGTGGCAGCGTTCCGGGTTGTCGCTCGAACGGATTCGGGAGCTTCTGGGCAGCGAGGATGCCGCACTGGCGGTCCCGGCCAAAGGCCGCGGCGCGGGCACGGTCGAGGTCTGGAGCCACATGGTGCTGGGTGACGGGTTGGAGTTGCACGTCGAGCCCGGGCAGGCCGAGCTGAACCCGAAGCAGTTGCGCGCGCTCGCCCGGGGAGTCCGCGAGTTGATGGACGGCATCCGGTCGGCGGACCCGGAGCGCGGAAAGGAAAGCTGATGATAGGTTCACATTTGTCGGCGCCGGAGTTGAGGGTGCGAGGACAGGCCCGGGTCGTGCTGCAGGGCGTGGAGGTGGAAGCCAGGCTGCAGGACCTGGTATCCGAGGTGGAGATATGTCAGACGTACCGGAACCTAGAGCAGAGGAACATCGAAGCGGTGTATACGTTCGCGCTGCCGCTGGACGCGGTCCTGCTTGAACTGGTGGTGCACCTGGGCGAGCGGAAGCTCCGGGGGCACGTGGTCGAGAAGACCGAGGCCGAGGAGCGGTACGAGAATGCAATCACCGACGGCGACTCGGTTGTCATGCTCGAACGGGCGGCGGACGGGGTCTACACGATGAACGTCGGCAACCTGATGGCGGGCGAGACCGCGCGGGTCCGGTTCCGTTACGCGTTGCTCCAGCAATGGCAGGACGACACGCTGCGGTTTCTCCTGCCGACCGTGATTGCCCCACGTTACGGAAGCGCCGCGCGGGCCGGGCTGGCGCCGCACCAGGAACCGGACACGGACACGACCGGTGACGTGGAGAACCGGTTTCGGCTCCGGGTCAAGGTGACAGGCCTGCTGCGGCAGGCGGAGTTTGACTGCCCGACCCACCGGGTTACGACCGAACGCGGGGAGGAATCGACCGTGATATCCCTCGCCGACGGGTCCGCGGTCATGGACCGGGATTTCGTCCTGAATTTCCGGCTCGACCAGGCGGGAAGCGCGAGCGCAACCGTGAGCCGGGACCGGGACGGGTACGTCGCCCTTGCGTCATTCAACCCGCGTTTCCCGGTGAGGATGGACGACGCGCCCCGCAGCCTGAAGGTGGTAATCGATTGTTCCGGGTCGATGATGGGGGACTCGATTGGCCAGGCGCGCAGAGCATTTATGCGGATTCTGGATTCGCTCCGGCCGCAGGACTGTTTCAACATCGTGGTGTTCGGAAGCACGGCGCGGGCGCTGTTCCCAACGGGCAGGGAAGCGACCGGCCCGAATTTGATCCGCGCGCGCAAGTTCGCGCGCCAGATGGACGCGGATATGGGCGGGACCGAAATCGCACCGGCATTGAACCTGGCGTACCGGCTGACGATGCCGGCAGGAAAACCTCGCGGGGACGTACTGCTGATAACGGATGGAGAGTTCTGGAACGACGCGGTCGTAACCGAGGACGCTCGCGCATCGGGTCACCGGGTATTCACGGTCGGGGTCGGGAGCGCGGTGGCCGAAGCCGGGCTGCGCGAACTGGCCGACGCGACCGGGGGCGCGTGCGAGCTGGTGGCGCCAACCGAGGAGATGGCCGGGCACGTGTACCGGCATTTCCAGCGCATCTACCTCCCGCGTGCCGAACGGGTGAGCCTGAGCTGGCCAGCCGAGCCGGAGGAAGTGGAGTCGAGGCGATTGAACGCGGTCTTCTCCGGGGACACGGTGCACGTGTTCGCGCGGTTCCGCGAGCGGCCGGAGGGTACTGTCACACTGCGGGCCGAACTCACGGGCGGCAGGCGGGTAGAGCTGGCCACGGACATCCGCGCGCTGGAAAGCGGCGAAGCGGATGCCGGGCTTTCGACCCTGGCCCGGCTCGGGGCCGCGGCGAAGTTGCGCGGGTTGACCGCACGGCTCATCGACAACGGGGAACCGGAGGAACATGAGGACGTCCGGGCGCGGGCGGTCGAGCTTGCGACCGCGTACCAGTTGGTGAGTGAAGTGTCGAACTACCTGGTGCTGCACGTCCGGGCCGACGATGAAAAGGCGGTGGACCTGCCCGACCTGCGCAAAGTGCGGCAGACCGTTGCCGCGGGCTGGCACGGGCTGGGGAGCGTGGCGATGGGGGCACCGGTAGCCTATTCCACCCGACGGAAGGCGAAGTTGATGTCGGTGGAGTACGGCATGGTGCTCCACGACGCACAACCGATGTTCCTGCGCAGAAACCTCGGCATAGAGAACCGCTTCATGTTCGCGTTGAACCAGTGCATTCCATCTGCGTCCGAACGCCTGCCGGTGACGTCCCTGCGTGACCTGGAAACGATGGGCCTGTCCGGTGAGTGGCTGTCCGCCCTACGGGCCCTGGTGGAAGTGGATGGCGAGGACGAGTACATGGTGGTCGTTGCCCTGCTCAAGGCCCTGGTCGACATGGACTCGGAAAAAGAGCTGTCCCTGAGGTTGAAACGGATGATTCGCAAGGCGTACAAGGAAGCGGGTGTTCCTCGCAAGCTACGGCACGCCGTCGGGCGGATTGTCACGCCGTGAAAGGAAACGGCTTGCGGGCGCGCCGGCGGAAGTCGCGACTGCTGGAGTCTGCCTGACAGGTAGCACAGGCCGGTAGCGATCTACAACCTGACCGCCGTAAAGCCCGTAAGCAGAGAACTTGCACTTGTTCCGCTATTGCGTATAATTGTTCCTGATATGAGAACAGAAGCCCGTGAGGCGTCCCCTGCCCGGGTGTTGTTCGGCGAGACGCGGCGCAGGATTCTGGACCTGCTCTTCAGGCGGGTTGACGAGGAGTTTCACCTGCGGGACCTGGCACGCACCGCAGGTGTGAGTCCGGGCGCAGCGCACCGTGAACTGAGCCTGCTGAAGTCTGCCGGGTTCGTGGCGCGTCGGAAGCAGGGACACCAGGTGTATTTCCGCGCGAACCGGGAATCGCCGGTATTCTCTGAACTGAAAAGACTGCTTGCAAAGATCTCCGCTGTCCCGACCGGCCGGCCCCCGGATTCCGTGCTGCGCCTGCTGTGGGACGTTGACCGGTCGAAGGTCGATATCCGGCAGCATCAGCGGTTCCTGATTGCACGGGTCCTGGACTACGGGGACCCGGAAACGGTGCGCTGGCTGCGACGGACGTACGGCGACGAAGCGCTGCTGGAAGTGGTGGATTCCGGCGCCGCGCTCTCCCCTCGAACCGCGGGTTTCTGGCGCGCGCTTCTGCGCCCGGGCCGGACCGGCCATGCATCCTGAAGTCATAAGCCGGGCCGGACGCGAGCTGGTCGAGGTCCTGCCCGAAGAGCTGTTCGAGCGTAAGTTCCACCTCGCCGGCGGTACGGGCCTCGCGTTCCAGCTTGGACACCGGCGGTCGGGTAGTTTTGACTTCTTCTGCCTTCACCGGTTCGACGTGCCCGGATTGGCCCGACTGCTCGGGTCCCTGCCCGGATACGCCGAGGTCGCGACGAGCCGCGATACGCTGCACTGCCGGGTGGGCGATGTGAAGCTGTCGTTCATCCACTACCCGGTGGAACTCTGTTACACACCGCTGGTCTTCGGCCGCATACCGGTCGCGGACTGGCGGGACATCCTGGCCGAGAAGCTGAAGACCGTGTCTCAGCGCGGCAGCCGCAAGGACTTCTATGATATCCACGCGTGCTGCACGTTGCACGGAACGTCACCGCGCGAAGCGGTGGAGTTTCTGCGCGCGCGGTTCCACGACACCGGGCTGAACCTGTACCACGTCGCCCGGAGCCTGGCCTGGTTCGGGGACGCGGACGCCGAGCCGGACCCGGTGTTGCTGAACCCGACCGACTGGAACAGGGTGAAGGCGTTCTTCATCGAGCACCTGCCCCAATTCGAGGCTGCGCTGCTCGGCGAGGTATCCGGGGACTGATATCTGCCTGCTGCCCGCCTGCTTGACACCCGGGATCCTTGCACTATCTTGCCGCATGAGCAGGATGACTGAGATCCAGTCCGTACCGGCGCTGACGGAGCCTACCTGATGGGTGGGATGGTCCGGTATCAATGCCCGAAGTGCGGGTATGAAATCAACGCGTTGGCTGGTGCGGGAATGATGGGCATTGAGTACGACTGGTTCGTGTGCCACGAGTGCGCGGAGCTGTGTAACGTAGAGGTGTACGACCACATCCGCGAGCGGAAAATCCTGCCACGGTGCTCGGAATCGAAGAGCCACCACATCGAGAAATGGTCCGCACCCGGTCCGTGCCCGAAGTGCGGGGCTACCATCGAGGAAGGCGAGGGTTTCGGATGCTGGGACTGACGCCCGGCGCCGGTCACCGGTCATGATCTGGATTATCTACGGCCCGGTGATACTGGTTGTCGTGGTCGCGATTGCGGCCGGCGTCTCAATCGTAATCCGCAAGCTGCGCGGCAAGGACGACAACCCGTACATCGACAGCGACGAGTGAGACGGCCGTAGTCCGCCGCCCGCGTGTGGAACCCGCGGCGTTGCGGGGAGAATGCTAGTCGGTAGCCGGCGTGCCGGGAGGAGCCAACACGTAGCTCCGGTATTCCCAGGCCCCGGTGCGGAATGCTTCATAGGTCGCCGTTCCCTCGGTCGCCGCGAACTGGCAGAACAGCGGCCGGAGCAGGACGGGCACGCGTCGCCGGACCAGGGCGAGCTTGCGCCCGCTGTCCTGCGCCAGCGCGGCAGAGACGTTGTGCGTGATTGAGCGTTCGGACACAATCCGGAACCCGCCCCGGACGAGCTGGTCGCGCAGGACACCGGTGAGGCCGCGGCTGCGGAAGTCGGCGAACAGGAAAAGCCCGCCCGGCCGCAGGACCCGGCGGACTTCGCCCAGAAAGGAAGACATCGAACCGTAGCAGTGGGACGATTCCACGTTGACCACCGCGTCGAACGAGCCGGCCGCGAACGGCAGGGACTCGCTGTCTCCGCGCCGGAACCGGAGCCCGGGCATCCGGTGGTTGCGCCGGCAGAATGCAACCGCGCCCGGGTCGAGGTCGAGCCCGGTGACCGTACGCGGCCCGTGGCACCGGGCGATATACGACGCCCCGCCGCCCCTGCCGCACCCGATTTCGAGCACATCGCGGCCGGTAAGGTCCATCGCCCCGGCAACGTGATGGTAGAGCTGGATGCCGAGCCGGTCCGGCTCGTCCGCCGCGCTCAGGACCGGCGCTGCCGGGTCACCGGCAGCGAGGGCATAGCCGTAGTTGGTGTAGGTGACTTCACCCGCCCGGTCGAGACGGGCGAGGCGTCGGTACAGGGCCCGGTAGGCCACGCGCCGCAGGATGGGGAACACGCGGAAGACCGTTTCGGTCGCGCCCATGAACGGGACCCGTTCGGCGACGCGATGCGCCCATCCGGACCGGACATACCTAGCCGTCGAAGCGCCATTCGCAGACATTGGCTCTCATTGTACCGGTTTCACGCGCTGCAGGCAATCGCCGAGGAAGGCCCCGAAACCCGACATGGGAATCTCAACACAGAGACACCAGGAACACCAAGCGGCAGACCAGAAGCCGAGAAGCGTTGTCGCCCGGCATGTGCGGTATCGCCTTGACCGAGGAGGCGGCGCAAGGCTTCGTAACCCCCGGCTTCTCACCTTCGTGTCTTTGTGGTTCCGTTCCGGTTCTTGGGGAGGACAAGGACGACAACCCGTACATCGACAGCGAGGAGTGAGCGGTCCCCGACGGCTTCACCATACCGGACTCTCACCGGCATGGAAGTTTGTCAATACTGTGCATTTTGTCTTGACAGCACGACCCGGGCGAGTAGAGTAGAAATCGAGATAGGGTTACTCTCACTCCGCACGTTACGGCCGGTCGTCGATTGACACTTGGCGCAGAGTCCGGGGGTATACGTGCGATTTGCAAACGGAAAATTACAGCCGTCTGACCCGGTCGGGTCGGCCGGAAGGCGGCGAGCTGAGATGGCAATAAGATGCCCGGTCTGATGCGATCGTGACGGCCGGGACATCAACGGAGGTTGAGGTAAGTACACCAGGGCAGCGGCATTACCGGACCGACTGAAGAGTGAGCGGGTGGCATTCGCCATCAATTCGACAGTCACCGCCGGCTCATCTGCTGCCCAGGGTTGCCGCTCCGAACAACTGTGCCCCGTACGCTGAGATGCACGAGTGCTGCGGCGGCGCGCTGATGGGGCACTGCGCGCCGCCGCGGATAAAAGCAGGAGGCTGATATATGAAACAAAGAGCATGGCTCATCACGCTCATAGCGGTCATGGCGGTTGGTCTTTTGACCACCGGCTGTGACAAGCTGTGGGAAGAGCCTGAGGCTGCCTTTGAGATTGCCCGCACCGTCTGCGGCGAGCCAAAGGTTGTCACGATCTGGGCCGGCCAGCACATCGACGCCGGTACGGTAACGGTCCAGAACTGCGAGGACTCGATCTGCGTCAAGATTGAGACTTCGGGTGATTGGGTGATAACCGAAAGCCACTTCGCCATCGGCAACTCGTGTCAAGAACTGCCGCGCACCAAGAAGGGCAAGTTGATTCCGGGTCAGTTCCCGTACCAGGTGGTCAATGACCCGCCGGTGACCGAGTACCGGTACTGCGTCCCGATTGGCGACTGGGAGCCGGGCGACACCGTCTACATCGCGGTCCATGTTGTCGTCGCGCGCTTCGATGAGGGCGGCGAACTGCTCCAAGAAGAAACCGGCTGGGCCGACTCCTGGAAGGGCTGCTTCTGGTACGAAATCCAGGAGTGCTACAAGGACGTCACCCTGCCCGACTACCCGATCCGGCTCAGGGGGTTCTATCCCGGGACGAGCAGCTACTGGCGGATTGAACTCGACGGCATCAACGAGACCGGCTACAACGTCTGGAACGGCGACCAGTGGCTTGGCTGGTGCTCGGAGAAGACCGTCGGAATGTACCCCGGTCGGTGGTACACGGTCACCCTGCTCTCAAGCCAGGACCCGAACATGCCCGACCGGGTGAAGTACGGCACATACCGCGGCCTGCGCCTCTGGGGCTCTGTCAACTGGCTGTTGAACAACAAGCCGACCGGCCTGACCAACGCGCAGATGCAGAACATCATGTGGTACCTGGTTGGTGAGTTGGCCAGCAAGCCCAGCGGTCTGGAGACCTACATTGACCAGGCCATGGGCCACAACGACTTCCGGCCCGAGATCGGCCAGTGGATTGCGGTTATCACTCTCACACCTCAGACCGTCCAGCTCTGCTTCATCGAAGTCGACCCATAGACTTCCTGGACGCAGCAATACTCACGGGGGAGCCAAACGGCTCCCCCGCTCTTTTTCTCAACAAGAGAATCCGGGGGTGGTGCCGCTTTCCACCACGCGTTTGACTCAAGCCCATCGGAGCATTCTGCACTTGTGTCGTCAGCGGACGACTCGGGGAGACGGAGGCCGGACGAGGAAAGAGGAGGTGCGCAACGGAAAGATCAGGCAACAGAACAGGGGGATTCGAGGATTCCGGTGGCCGACGATGACATGAAGGGTTGACCCGGGGACGGGCCGCACCTATCCTGAATCTGTGAATGCAGCAGACCGGGCCGGGGACTGACCGGTGGGACTGAGCGTCACGAGCCTGGTGTTGGGAATCGGGGCGATGCTCTCCGGCCCGATTGCCGGCGTCCCGGCAATCATCCTCGGCTGGATTGCGCTGGCACGCGGGAAGCCGGGACGAGGCATGGCGATTGCGGGCGTGATCACCGGGGCGTTCGGGACCGTGATGGTGTCGATACTCCTCCTAGGCGCGGGCATGGCGTTGACGCGGCTGCACGAGGAGAATCGCCGGGGTGAAGTCTGGCGGAACATGTGTTTCGTGCACACGGCGATGGAGAACTGGTATATCACCCACCTCGGAACGTACCCGGGCCCGGAGGTTTCGTGGGCCCCGGACGTGGACGAAACCGGTATGGCCGGTCATTTCCCGGCCGACGATGACGGGACATCGCCGTTCTTTCCGGTCAATCCGTACACGGGTAAACACTACGCGCCCGGTACAGACCTGTTCTACTTCCCCGACTACCTGATTCAGGGGCAGCGCGAGATTGTTGACGGCTCGCAGCCCGGCTGTCCTTACCAGGACCTGGCCGCACCGGGGGGAAAGCCCGGTACAATCCTGGTGTTGGGCTGGACGAACACCGGGGATGGCGAGCGCCGGCTGGAGGAATACGTGGTGGTCGGCTACAGCAGGAAGACCAACGAGCCGCTTCACACCGACAAGTGGCGCGACGGCACAGGTGTCAGGACGTACCGCGTCCGGTACAACTGAGGCATATTGATGCCGGGAAGACTGGCGGACACGATGGTAAAGCTCTCAGCCGGCTGCCTGGCAGCGGCCGCAATGCTCGTTTGCTGCGGCGTCGCGTCGGCACAGGACATGCCGGGCGAGCCGAAGCTGTACGAAGTACGGCAGACGTACGCGCTGCCGGTGGCAGACTACCTGTCCCTGTACATCGATGCTTACGGCGCAAACGTGACGCTCGAGAACGGACCGGCGGGGCTGGTCGAGGCGGTATTTCACGTCGCCGATACGCTCCACCCGCCGGTATTCGACCGATATGTCTGGGCCGACAGCGGGGAACAGGGTTCGTTCCAGTTCTCCCGGCCCGAGGACGACCCCGGCGCAATGAAGGGCGAACTATGGGCGATTCGCGTGCCCCGGGACATGGATTTCGTCAGCATCTCGTTCGCCGGGTTTGCCGACGTCGCGCTCTGGGAGGTCGACACCCTGACCACATACTTCACAGCCGATTCCGCCAATCTCCTCATGGACCTGAGCAGCCTCGAGTCGGGCAGGATTACCATGATTGCCGAAGCGCGGACCGGCGACATATTTCTCTATGTACCCAGGACCGCGGACGTCGCCGTATTCGCAAGCTGCACGCTGGGCGTGTTGAACGCGCCGGGATTCGTCGAAACCGACCTGGCTGAGTACGCACCGGAGGTGAAAATCGAGTTCCCCGTGCCTAGACAGGGCCGACGTTATGCCCCGGCAGCCGGGGGTGGGGCAAAGGTCGTCCTGATTGCCACTGCGGACCGCGGCGACGTGAACGTGGTGCTGGTCGACCCCTAGCAGCGGGAAGACGCGGGACAGTCCCGGCTTCCCGCCACCCGCTTGACAGGTGACGGCGAAAACGTAGTATGTCCTGATTTCGTGTACACAAAAAGGAGGTGCCGGTGTTGAAGAGTTCGCTGTTCATTTTCCTGGCGTCCATGCTGGTGGCCGGCTTCGTGGCTTGCCCCGGACCGGAGCAGGTGGCGGAGAAGCCACCCGTGCCGGCTGAAGAGAAGCCGATGACCGAAGAACAGAAGATGCAGTTCGTGATGGAGAACTGCGTCTGCAAGAACTGCCCGAGTTGGACCCCGGCCTGTGACGAGCAAGGTATATGGGGCGGCTTCTGCGCAATCGGGAAGACCGAGTGCATCACCAAGGAGCAGGGCTGTATCTGCCCCGAGTGCCCGGTCACGAAGAAGATGGGTCTGAAGTGGGGCTACTACTGCACCCGCGGCTCCGCCGAAGACATGATGAAGAAGGAAATGGAGAAGAAAGAGGGGGAAACGGGCGGATAGCCCGGTTTACTCCGCGCCTTCTTTTTTCGTAGGACTGTCGACCATCGCCGCCCGCCGCCTGCGGGCGGCGCGCTTTCGTCGCTGAAGCCACAGCTGAATGAAGATGATACTGCCGGTGACCGCCATGAACGCCAACCCTGCCGCCAGTGCGAGTGCGACGTACCTGCTGACCAGCGACCAGTTGTGCAACAGGCGTACATTGCGCTGGAGGCTGTCCAGCCGCAGCAGAAACCCGGTCACCGCCTGCAACAACACCAGCGGTGCGATGGTGATACCGGTGTATCGGTGCAACTTCCTGACTAGAATCATGCTTCGCTCCTTTTGTCGGTGGCGTCGTAGCGGTCCGGGAACGCGACGCTCTCCAATGGCAGCCGTTCCGGACTGACCTTTTCGGCGCGACGTCCCACGATTATGATGACGTCGTGGCGATGGGTCGTATTGGCATTCATCGGTAGCCTCAGTCGGGCGACTTGGTGGCGGCCGCCATCTTGTCCGGGTCCACAAGAGTCTCGACGAGGGCGGGGCGATCCGAGCCGAAAGCGGTTTCGAGCACTCCGTCGAGCCGGTGCGGATCCTCGACCCGGTAGCCATCGCCGCCGCACGACTCGGCGAATGCCGCGAAGTTCGGGTTCGGGAAGCTGACTCCGTACTCCGGGTAGCCGTCGCGCGCCTGTTCTTTCTTGATGTTCTTCAGCTTGCCGTCGTTGAACACGACGACCTTGATTGCGAGCCCTTCACGGACCGCGGTCGTGAAGTCGGCGCCGAGCATTCCGAACCCACCGTCCCCGGTCAGGCAGACGACCTGGCGGTCCGGGTAGTCAAGCTTGGCCGACAGCGCCGCCGGCAGTGCGAATCCCATCGATGCGATATTGGCGGAGAGGAACACACGCTGGCCTTCGCATTGGAACTTCTTGAAGAACCAGTAGGTGTGGTCGCCGACGTCAACGGTGATGACCGCGTCCCGGGCCACATGGCGCTTGAGCGCCTGGATAGCGTAGCCCGGACTGACCGGCACCGCCATGTCTTTCGCGTCGGCCTCGAGCTCAACCCGGTGCCCGGCCTTGAGGGTCTCGATCCGACCCCAGAACTCCTCGTCCCGTTCTTTGGGATTGGTCTTGTCGAGCAACTGCCCAAGCACAAGTTCGGCGTCGCCGACAAGACCGACGTCGATGTCGAACGTCCGTCCGATGCGGGCCGGGTCGCGGTCGACCTGGACCATCTTGAGTCCGGCGGGGACGAGGTTGGCGTGTCGGAACCCGGTGCCGACGACGAGGACAAGTTCCGCCTGCTGGATCATCCGGGCGGCGTGCTTGGAGCCGATTGAGCCAAGGACACCGAGGCTCGATCGGTGGGTTTCATGAATGACACCCTTGGCCCGCGACGTGGTGGCGACCGGGGCGCTGAGTTTCTCCGCGAGCTTGAGCAGGTTCTCACCGGCGTGCCGGGCGCCCCAGCCGGCGATGATGACGATGCGGCGGCAGTTGTCGATCAGGCCGCCCGCGCGCAGGACCTTGTTCTCATCAGCCGGGTTTCGGTCGGTGAAGACCCGCTTGCGCGGCTTGTGGATCTTGCCGGCGAGCCGCTCGACCAGGACATCGGTCGGCGTGCTCAGCACCGCGACGCCCGGCCGGGCATAGGCGTGCCTGGCCGCGTTGATGACGAGCTTGAGCGCCTGGCTGGCGCGGGCAACCGTCTCCGAGTAGACGGTGAACGGGTGGAACAGCTCGAGCTGGTCGATTTCCTGGAACGCCTCGGAGCCGAGATACAGCTCTGCGACTTGGCCGGCGAGCGCCAGCACCGGCGCCCGGTCGGCGGACGCGTCCATCAACCCGGTAATCAGGTTGGTGGCGCCGGGCCCGGCGATGCTGATGCAGGCGCCGATATGGTCGGTCATCTTGCCGTGTGCCGAGGCCATGAACGCCGCGGTCTCCTCGTGCCGGGTGAGGACGAAACGAATGCTCTCGTGTCGACGGATTGCGTCGATAAGCGGCAGGTTCGAATCGCCCGGGATACCGGACACGACCTTGATGCCGAGCGCAACCATCTGCTCGACGATCTTGTCGGCAACGGTAGTCAGGACCTTCTCGTCCTGCTCTTTGTCGACGCCCTCACGAACAAAGGCGGACTTGGGCGCGCCGCAGTTCGGACAGGTATAGGAATCCGGGAGGTCGGCGAATGGAACACCTTCCTTTCCCTCGTCGTATATCCAGTTGCAGACGGTACACCGGTATCTGGCCATCCGTTTCTCCTTCCGGCACCCGGCCGGTCGCTAGCCTCCGCTTGCCTGGTTCTGCTCCATCTCCGAACCGTCGGTGCAGAAGTAGATGTTCTTCAGTTCGAGTTTTTTAGTAACCGGGCAGCCGCCGCAGATACAGCCGTTCTGCTCGGTGATGCACTTCGACTTGCCGATGGACGGGAAGCAGTAGCCGCCATCCTCACCGCACTCCTGCCACGACGGACAGTCGGGGCAGACGCACATCGCCAGCACCATCTTCTTTTTCTCTTCCATCTCCTGAGGGTTCATTTCCACGGACATCCTCACTTTCCTGCGGGCGCGGTCGGCACCCGGTTGCTGTTTTTGCCTGTCAAAATCGTGCCCGCCGGGTCATTATCAACGATACCGCGGACTGCTCCCGGTGACAATTGACCGGGAAGAAGGCTGCCTCAGGCATCCGGTTCGCCGGACCGGTGGAAGGTCGCGATTTCCCGGTCGAGAAAGAAACCGATTACGGTCCGGATTACGACAATCCCGCCAAGGAGCCCGATTTCGAGCAGGGTCGGGTGGATTATCGTCTCGAGTACGTCCGCGGCAATCAGCAACTCGAGGCCAAGCAGCAGGTATCCTCCGAGTTGGTGGCGGAGAGCTTCGCGCGCGCGATCGGTATCGCGGCGGCGCAGCCGCCGGACTTCGCACCGGACGAACCGTACGAACGTCAGAGCCACGCCCCAGAGAATGACCGCTGCTCCGCAGTACCCGACTACGAGCGCGGTGTTGTGCAGGACCAGGGCGGCAACATCACTCATGTCGCCTCCGAACGCAGCGGTTCCTGGCCGCCGAACAGGTATTGTCTAGGCATGCCGAACCCCGGTGTGGCGCGAAATCTCGGAGTTCGTCGTGCACAGGTCGTCAAGCGACAGCTTGTGGACGTCGTCATGGCCGGCCAGGCGCGCGAAATCCCGCAGTTCGTCGGTCGAGACCCGCAGGAAGTTCTCGAGCAGACGGGCCGAGATGTCGCCCTTGAGCCGGGCGCGCAGTTCCGGATCCTGGGTCGTCACGCCGACCGGGCACTTGCCTGTAGCGCAGAGCCGGTACTGCTGGCAGGCGCACGCCATCAGCGCGGCGGTGCCGCTTGCAACCGCATCCGCCCCCATCGCCAGCGCCTTGGCGAAGTCCGGTGACACCCGCAGCCCGCCGGTAATCACGAGCGTGACGTCCTTCGCTCCCTGCGCGTCGAGGTACTTGCGCGCCCGGTGGAGGGCGTAGATCGTCGGCACCGAAGTTGAGTCCTTCACGAACTTCGGCGCGGCGCCGGTCGCTCCGGGCCGACCGTCGATGGTGATGAAATCCGGTCCTGCAGCAAGCGTTACCTCGAGGTCCGCTTCGATGTGCCCGGCCGCGAGCTTGATGCCGACGGGTTTACCGCCGGTCTTGTCACGCAGCCAGTCTACTTTGGCCTTGAGTTCATCCGCGGTGCGGATGTCATCGAAGTGTGCCGGGCTGATGATGTCCGAGCCCTCCGGGAAACCCCGCAGGCCGGCGATTTCCTTCGTCACCTTCTCGGCCGGGAGATGGCCGCCCATGCCCGGCTTCGCGGACTGACCGATCTTGATTTCGACGGCGTCCACTTTCTGCAGGGTCTCGTCGGTCATGCTGTAGCGGTTGGGCACGTACTCGAAGATGTACTTGTAGGACGCTGCCATTGACTCGGCCAGGATGCCGCCCTCCCCCGAGCACATCACGGTCTTGACTGCGGCGCTGCCCTTGGCGAGAGCGAGCTTCGCCTCGCGTGACAGGGCACCGAGGGACATGTGGGTGATGTACACCGGCGTCTCAATGACCAACGGGTGCTTCGCCTTCGGCCCGATGATGGTCCGCGTGCTGACTGGCTCTTCGCGATTCAAGGGCAGGTGCGCGAGCTGCGCGCCGAGAATCAGGATATCGTCCCACGATACGACCGGCCGGGTGGTACGCATCGGCTCGGTGATGGATCGTCCCGTGCCCGCGATTCGGTGGATGTCTTCCATGCGGGTTTCAAGCTCGTCCGATTTCCGCTTCCACTCACCAAGGTAGCTCTCGATATCCACGGTCTCGGAATGGACATGGGTGAAACTAACCCTGGTCTTTGCGCCGCATACCGGACAGGTTATTTCCTGCTCCACGGGTTCGGCCGCGGGCTTTGCCCCGACCGGCTTCAGGTGGTCCTTGTTCGACCGGCAGACCGGGCACTCCCAGCCGTCAGGGAAATCCTCGGGCCTAGTGCCCGGCTTGATGCCGGCTTTGGAATCGCCCCGCGTGTCGTCATACTTGTACACACGGCACACGTCACACTGGTACTTCGCCATCAACTCGCTCCCTGTTCGGCAGCAGACAACGGGCTACATTCCTGACTGCTCTTTCTCGGAACCCTTCGTGCAGTAGTAGGTGTGCTTCAGCTCCATCTTGGCGTACACGGGACAGCCGCCGCAGATACAGCCCTTCTCCTCGGTAATGCATTTGCTCTTTCCAATCATCGGGAAGCAGAATCCGCCCTGCTCGTCGCATTCGACCCAGCTCGGGCAGTTCTTGCATATGCACATCGAAAGGACCATCTTCTTCTTCTCTTCCATCTCCTGAGGGGTCATCTCCATCTCTCCTCCCTGGTCATTGTTGTCCCCGACTGCGCCCGGCCGGGTCAGCAGATTATAGCCCCCTCAGGTCACGGGGCAACCCACGGTCATCCGGCCGATGGTCAGGCGAAGCGGCTGGGGTTGGTTTGACAGCAGAGTCGGAGCGGTCTATGCTGGCGCGATGACCATACGCACCCTGACCTGTATTCCCGTTGTCCTGCTGGTCATGCTTGCAGCTGGACCCGGGCGCGTACGTGCTCAAGGCAATCGCGACCGACAACCGCGGTATCTACTGGGTGGAATTCTGGGCGCGCGGCGAGATGGTCGGGATTACGTGGCGGTGCAAGGCCTACACCTGCCGGATCGGCTGGGACTGCCGTGATGATACGTTCCGGAACTACTTACCTGGCCGCCATCGCCGAAGACTGGAACGACAACTGGGCGACCACGGTCGTGAACGTCCACGTGAGGCGCTGACGGATGCTGAAGTGAGTGGCAGGTCGTCCCCGCAGAAGGTCTACCGGAATCCGCTGTACTACGAGGTGGCTTTCAGCTTTATCGACCCGAAGAAACAGGTCGCCCTGTACGAACGGCTCATCAGGAGGTACTCGAACACGAAGGGGCGCCGGTGCGCGGAGCTGGGCTGTGGACCCGGGCTGGTAATCCGGGAGTTCGCGCGCCGGGACTACCGGGCCGTGGGTCTGGACAAGAGCCGGCCGATGCTTGCGTACCTGGAGCACACGGCAAAGGACGAAGGGGTTCGGGTCGAACCGGTCCTGGGTGACATGACCGATTTCCGGCTTGGGCCCAGAGCCGACTTCGTGATGCTCCTGATGGGTTCGGTCGAGCACATCCCGGACCGGGAGCGGATGCAAACACACCTTGAGTCAGTCGCGGCATCGCTGAAGCGCGGGGGCTTGTATCTGGTCGAAAATTACCGTCTGAACTGGGCCTGGGAGACGTTGAACAACTCGGTTACCTGGGAGATGGAACGGGACGGGGTGGGGGTGAAAACCCGGTTCAAGACCAGGGTCATGGACGTGTTGAACCAGCGGGTACGCAACGAATTGCGGTTGAACGTGAACGACCACGGGAAAAGCCACCTCCTGCGCGAGCAGTGGGACATGGACCTCATTTTCGGCCCGGAGTTCGAGGCAATGGTTGCGAGCACCAGGGGCCTTGAGTTCGTCGGCTGGTTCGAACGATTCCGGCTGCAGCGGCTGAAGTTCGCGAAAGCGGACAACATCGGGTTGATCAGGAAGACCCGGGGCTGAGAACCCGGAACAATCACAACTTCCGGCATCCCGAGGTACAGTCCCAGCTTTACGCCGCGCTGCCCGGGCCGGACCGGCCTACTCGAAGTCGCCTTCTTCGTCGTCGTCGTCGTCGGGCCGACGGCGCTGGGGACGAAAGTTGTTGAAATTGTAACTGACGTTGAGCATCACGACCGGCGACTCGCGGGTGAAGTGCCTGTGACTATAGAACCCTTCGCCCTCGGACGTGAACTCGTGCCCGCCGGTGCCGAGCACGTCCCGCACCTGGAGCGTCACCGACAGTCTGCGGTTGAGGAATTCCTGCTTCACCGAAACGTCGGTCATCAGGAACCCTTTGCGCTCACCCTGGGCTGATGCCGACGGGCTGTAGTACCGACCGTTCAACTGGAACCGGGTCTTGGTCGGGAGCTTGAATTCGTTGCCGAACCTCGCTCGCCAGTTGAAGCTCGTTTGTTCGAATTCGCTGCCCTGGAGCGTTCCGTTCACCCGGTAGTCGTAGACGTCGCCCATCAGGTTGACGGTCCACCAGTCGAACGGACTGAGGTTGAGCATCGTCTCGACCCCGAGCGAACGGGCGTTGCCGACGTTCTCAAAGGAACGCAGGATGACATTCGGCGCGTAGACCGACTGGACCCGTTCCATCTTATTGTGGACCACCCGGTAGTAGGCTTCGGCGGAGAGCCGGTTCTTGCCCAAGGGCAACTGGTATGACACTTCGTACGAGTCAATGTACTCGGGCAGAAGTCCCGGGTTGCCCTGACGCACGTTGTAGGCGTCCGACCAGGTGAGGGACGGTTCGAGGCTCCACCAGCGCGGGCGCTGAATCCGGCGGGCATAGCTGGCCATCACCTGCTGCTCCGCAGGAAGTCGGTAGGACACGTGGACGGTCGGGAAGTAATCCGGGCGGTCGATTGTGGACACGGAATCCTCACCCAGCAGTTCGATTGCGCGGTCGGTGTACTCGCCCCGGAGCCCGCCCTGGAACCCGAAATTGCCGACGCTGCCCGCGTAGAGCGCGTAGAGCGAATGGATATCGCGGGCATAGTCGGTCGTGTGGCTGAACGAATCCCGAAACACGTAGCTGTCGCCGGCCGGGCTGTACTCATAGGCTTTGTTGACGTCTTCCGACCGCCGGACCCGGCTCTGGTACCCGGCTTCGAACTTGTCCGATGCCCGGAGCGGCAGCGTGTAGTCGAGTTTGAGGGTCAACCGGCCCCTCGGTCCTGCCTCGGTTGTGCGCCAGCCGTTGAGAGTGTCGGCCCGGGTCGAGTCGTTGTAGAGCTCGGTGGTCGATTCTTCCTCGGCGTCGCGGCTGTTCCAGGAAGCCTGCACCAAGAGGTTATGTCCGTTCTCCCCGAAGTCGTGCTGATGGTCGAGGTTCAGCGAAAGGTGGTCGCCGCTCCGGCGCCAGTCGCCGTCGCTGAAGTAGAGATTGGTGTCTCCGGGCACGGTCCATTCCGTGAAATCAAGCGTGGTCGCTCCCTCCATCGCCCGCGCACCGTACCTGCCCGCGAAACTCAGCCGGTCCGCGGAACCAAGCTGCAGGTCGACACCGACCCGCACGCCGTGGGAAGGCCGGTCCCGGGTCATAGGCCCGGCGGAATTGACGTACGACGTCGTGTCACCGCGGGTCGTCCGGTTCTCGGTCGCCCTGGTGCCGCCGAACTCCCGTTTGTTGTAGTCCGCGCCGATGAATGCGTTCATGATGCCGTGCCGGACACTGAGCAGGAAGTCGCCGCCGTACTTGTCGCCAAGCCCGACGTTTGCGTTGAAGATGCCGCTGATGCCGCTCACTTTCTTCTTCTTGAGGACAACGTTGATGATGCCGGACACACCGTCCGGGTCGTATTTGGCCGACGGGTTCGTGATGATTTCGATATTCTCGATGGTGCCGGCCGGTATCTGCTGCAGCACTTCGCTCGGTTCGAGGATGCTCGGCCGGCCATCGACCAGCACGGTGAAGTTTTCGCTTCCGCGCAGGCTGACGTTGCCTTCGATGTCGACGTCGACCGACGGGACGTTTTCAAGCACGTCGACCGCGGTGCCCGACGTCACAGTTGTCATCCGGCTCACCTCGATTACCTTCTTGTCGATTTTGTAGGTCAGCGTCGGCCGGTCGGCAACCGCTTCGGCGCCTTCGACCGCCACGACCGTCTGCCGGAGCGAGAGGCTGCCGATATCAAGGCTGGCCCCGGGCGCGACCTGGATGTCACCCACGGTCCGCGGTCGGTACCCGATGAACGATACCTCGAGGTAGTACCGGCCCGGACGCACAGTCAGCTCAAACCCGCCGCTCTCGTTTGTGATCGTGCCGGTGACCTGGGTGCTGTCACGCTGCCGGTACAGGACGATATTGGCATACTCGACCGGCACTTCAAGGTCCCGGTCGAGGACTTGGCCGAGAATGGTCGCCGGCCGGGCTTCGGGTCCCTTTCCGCGGCCGGGTCCGCGCTGCGCCAGGGCTGCGGCAGCGAGTAACAACACAAGTACAATCGTGATTCGTTTCGTCATAGTGGCACCGAGACTATGCGTGTTGGATATGAAGTCAATCATGACTGTATGGACACGCAAACCCGGCTTCCCCTGCGCCTGCTTGACACCGGCGCACTCATCGGCTAGCCTGAACGCGAGATGCCGACCGTTCATATGTATCCTGCTCAGAGTTTGATTGAGTGGCTGACCCGTGAGGAACTGGTCGCGTTCGCGCGGAAACACCATCTGCAGCCCCGGGCCAAGGATTCCAAGAAGCAGGTGATTGCCGCAATCACAAGCCGGTGCAGCCTGAATGAGATTACTTCCTCGCTGCTTGACATGTTCCCGAAGCGACGGGCGAGCGGCCACGGCAAGCGGTCGGGCGAGATCCGGCTCGACCGCGCGGCTCACTTATGCGGCACCGCGACCATCCACGTATACTCGCAGTCCAACCCGGGCCTCGGTCGACTCCTGCTTGAACACACCGATTCCTGTATCGTGCTGCGCGTCGGCCACACCCAGCTCCTGATGGAAAACCGGTGGCCGTTGATTGCGGCCGATGCCGGGCCCGTGCCGCTGAACCGGTTGTTTGCCGCGTTCGTGCGCCGCGGCCGGATTCACCCCGAAGCCGGAGCGCCGCCGCCCGCGGAACGGCCTTTCATCATCGACGAGGGTGTCTATGGACTGCGCGACGCGCGGCTGCGGTTTGAAATGCAGCATTCCGGCCCGCTGTCGTTCAAGGTGTTGTTCATGAGATACGGGCCGCGTTCGGGCCGACCCGAGTATATCCTCCGTCCGATTGCCTGACCTTCGCCGGGAAGACTCAGAACCTGAACAGGCGTAGCGCGAGCGTCGCCAGTCCGAGCAGGATGAACAATCCGACCATGTCGGTGGTCGCGGTCAGAAGCAGGCTCGACGCGAGTGCCGGGTCTTTGCGCATTCGGGCGAGCAGCAGCGGCGTCAATGCTCCAAGCGATGAACCGACCGTGACGTTCAGGACCATGGCCAGAAACACAACCAGCCCGAGCATGACCGAGTGGTGCATCAGCACCGCCACGATTGCCGCTACCGCGCCGGTCGCGAGCCCGGCGACCAGCCCGACCCGAATCTGTTTCCAGAGCAGCCGTCCGACGTCACCAGGCAGCACCTCACCCAACGCGAGTGCACGCACAATGATGTTGGTCGCCTGGTTGCCGGCCGCGCCGCCAATCCCGGCCACAATCGGCATGAAGGCCGCGATGATTATCACCTGGACGATTGTGCCCTGGAACAGCAACACGACAAACGACGACAGTATCCCACCCAGCAGGCTGACGTACAGCCAGGGCACGCGGCCGCGAACGCTGCTGCGGACCGAGGAGAACGCCTCTTCAAGGTCCATGGTCTGGCCGAGTTTTGCGATGTCTTCACTCGCTTCCTCAACCACCACGTCAAGGATGTCGTCCGCGGTGATGATGCCGACCAGCCGGTCCGACTCGTCAACGACCGCAACGGTCGAGTAGTCATACTTGCGGGCCAGTTCCGCGGCCTCTTCCTGGTCGTCGAGCACCCGGGCCCATCCCTCGACCGGCTTCATGATCGCCCCGATCGGGGTCGCCGGTGCGTTCCGCAGCAGGTCGCGCAGCGCTACGTATCCAGCGAGCCGGCTGTTGCCGTCCACCACGTACAGGAGTGCCGGTTCCACGTCCTGCGGTTCGGCGCGCCGCACCCGATCGGTCGTATCCCCGACCGTATCCGTGTCCGGCACCGCCACAAACTCAAGCCGCATGCGGCCACCGGCGGTGTTCTCCGGGTACTTGAGCAACTCCGCGACTTCCTCCCGGTCCTCAGCCGGCAGGTCGCGGATGACCTCGGCCCGCTCCTCGTCGTCCAGCTCCGCAACCACGTCCGCGGCATCGTCCGAATCCATTTCCTTGACGAGGTCGGTGATTTCCGAGTGGTCGAGTTCGGCCAGTACCGTTTCCAGCGACTCGTGGTCGAGTTCGACCACGACGTCGGCCGACTGGTCGACATCGACCTGCAGCAGGTCGAACAGCTCCGGTTTGCGGTCGGACCGCAGCCGGTCGATGACGTCGGCGATATCGGTGGGGTGGAGGTCAACGACCGCGGCCCGGGCGTCCGGGGTCCGGCCCTGTTCGAGCAGTTCCTCGACATTGCGGGCGATAGCGGCCGTATCCGGTTGCTCCCTGGTTCCGGCCGTCGGCGGTGCGTCTTTCTTAATCCTGTCCGGCACGGGGAATCGTATCCCGACCCGGACGATTGTCAATCCGCCGCAAGTGTTGGCTTGACTGGGCCGCGCGCGGCCGGAGAATAGCCGGTGGTTGTTACCTTGGTCCTCATCGCAGTCGCGCCCGCAGCCGCGCTCGGGCTTTTCTTTTATGTCCGCGACCGGTACAAAAAGGAGCCGCTTGCCAAGTTACTGGTCACGTTTCTGCTCGGCGCGGCGATGCTGGTCCCGGCCGCGGTCTGCTCGCTGCTGCTGCAGCGCTGGACCGGCTGGAGTTCCGACACCTCGAACCTGGTGCACCTCGCGCTCGGCGCGGTCCTGATTGTCGGGCTGATGGAGGAAACCTGGAAATTCGTGATTGTCCGACTCTACTGCTACGAACGGCCCGAGTTCGACGAACCCTACGACGGCATCATGTACGCGGTCATCGCCTCGCTCGGTTTCGCCACGGTCGAGAACCTGCTCTACGTGCTGAGCGGTGGATTGCACGTCGGTGTCCTGCGCGCGCTGCTGGCAGTACCCGGCCATGCGTTCTACGGTGTGCTGATGGGGTACTTCATGGGCGAGGCGAAGTTCGCCGCGTCCCGACTGCAAGCCGCTGGGTTGCAGTTCGCCGGGCTCGGCCTTGCAGTCCTCGCCCACGGGGTCTACGATTTCATGGTGTTCTCGATTGACGAACGGCCGTTCATGATCCTGATGCTGCCCGTCTTCGCCGCGCTCGCCTGGATCATCTTCTTCCGCGCCACCAAACGCCAGGCCGAGCAGTCATTCCGCCGCCGGCCGCAACTGGCCGAACTCCACAACACCAGACCGGAGAAGAACCGGAAAGAGGATTGACCGAACCGGACAGGTCAGGTCAGGCGCCGGCGCGGCGGAACTGCTCGATTGCCTGCTCGCTCAACGGATGGTCGCCGAGTTGTTCGAGCACGGGAAGAGTCAGGGTAAGGTGGTCCGCACCGGCCAGGGTCGCAGCCACAGCCTCGGTCGGGGTCTTGATGCTCGCCGCCAGAACCTCGGCACCGGTGCCGCACGCCTCGGCAACTGCCGCAAGTTCGGCGACAAGGCTGCAGCCATCACCCATCAGCCGTGTAGCCCGGTTGACGTAAGGAATCAGGTATCGGGCTCCGGCTGCGCACGCGGCCAGGGCCTGGTATGCGCCGAACATGGCCGTCACTGCGCACGGGATACCCGGTGCTAGTTTCGCCACAAGTTTCATGTTCACGGTCGTGGCCGGTATCTTCAGCACCAATTTGTCCGGGCAAAGGGCATGAAACTCCCGGGCTTCCTGCTCCCGTTCTTCGGGCGTGTCACCGGTCACCTGGTAGAATACCGGTCCGCACGCGACCGTGCATATGTCCGCAATCACGTCCACGGCCGGGCGGTCGACGCGCGCCATCAACGCCGGGTTGGTCGTGACCCCGGTCACATAACCCAGCTCAATCGCCTGCCGGACTTCGTCTATCTTCGCGCTGTCAATCAGCAGGCTCATCTTCCTCCTCCGGTTCGGCCGTCTCCGGCTCGTTCGTCGTCATGAACCGCTCGACATCGGCGAGCCGCGGCATCGAAGGCTCCGCCCCCGCGACCGTGCACGCAAGCGCACCGCTGGCGTTCGCGAATCCCACCGCCGCGTCCACTGTTCGGCCCCGGACGAGCATCACCGCCAGGCCGGCCCGGAAGGCGTCACCCGCACCGGTCGTATCGACCGCGTCAATCAGGTACCCGGCATGGTCACGCGTGCCCTCGCCGTCGATCACCAGAGCCCCGGACGCGCCGCGCGATATCACGACCGCCAGCAGTTCCTCATCGAACAACTCACGCGCCCACTCTTCCGGGTTGTTGCATTCCGCCAGCATGTTCGCTTCCAGCTCGTTCGGCACCAGGTAGTCAATCGGCCAGTCCAAGTTCCCGCATTCCAGGTGGACCGGCGCCGGGTCCAGCATCACGAGCGTGTCGTGCCGCCGGGCAATTTCGGCCGCATGCTTCGACGCCGCCGGGTTGACCTCGAACTGAAGCATCAACAGATCCGCAGCTGTTATCTTCTCCTTGGCTTGCTCGATGTCCTCGACCGTCAATGCCATGTTCGCGCGGGGAACCCCGATAATGCTGTTCTGGCCATCCGGAAACACGGTCGGACACGCCACGCCGGTGCCTTGCTCCGGGTCCCGAACGACGAACCGGCTCGCCATGTGCTCATCGTGCAGCCGGCGCAGAAACCTGTCGCCGAACGGATCGCGACCGACCCGGCCGACCAGCGTTACTTCCGCGCCGAGCCGGTTGGCGGCCACCGCCTGGTTGAATCCCTTGCCGCCGAGGAACATGTCGAACCCGGTGCCGGGTAACGTCTCGCCCGACTGCGGACGGTGTGCGACCCGGAATACGAGGTCCATAACTAGGCTGCCGACCACTGCGATTTTCGGATGTCCTGCCTTCATCGGGTCAGAGAATGCCTTCGCGCCCACCGTGTGTCAAGCGGTCGTTACTGCCTAGCTGTCCCAGAGTTTGTCGATCCTGCTCCGGACGTCGGTCTCGGCCTCGAAATCGGCCGGCATCGGCTCGGCCAGGCCGTAGCGCACCACCTGCTGTTTGAGCAGCGACGCGACGTTCGTCGGGATGAAGCGGGTAAGCTGGGCATACAGGTGCGCGTCGCCCATCCGGAACTTCTTGTGGTAGTAGCGCAGCGGGAACAGGATATAGAGTCGATCCCGCGCCCGGGTTACGGCAACGTAGAACAGCCGGCGCTCCTCCTCGATTTCCTCGTCCTTGCCGGTTGCCATATCCGACGGGATCATCCCGTCCGCCGCGTGAATCACGTACACCACCTTCCACTCGCACCCCTTGGCCGAATGCATCGTCGACAGGACCAGCCAGTCGTCGTCTTTGTGCGGCGGCCCGGCGAGGTCCGCGGTCGACCGCGGCGGGTCAAGCGTCAGGTCGGTGATGAAACTCTGCCGGGTCCTGTAACGCCGGGAGATGCTCTCGAGCTGTTCCAGGTCGCGACCGCGCGGCAGCGGGTTGTCGTACAGCCGCCCGAGCAGCGGTTCGTAGTACTGGCGCAGCTTCTCAATCTGGGCCGCGACCGGCAATCCCTCGCCGCCATTGTGAATCGCAATCAACACCTCGACCAGCTCCGCGAACGTCTCGGCCGCGGCGGCGGGCACCTTGCACTCCTGCAGAGACTCAATCCCGGCCTGTGACTCCCGCAGGTGGTTGACGATTCGCCGCGCGGTCTTCGGCCCGACGCCGTCCAGCATTTCGAATACCCGGAACCAGCTCAGGTCGTCGCGCGGATTCTCGATTATCCGCAGCAACGCGAGCAGGTCTTTGACGTGGGCCGCCTCGACGAACTTGAGCCCGCCGTACTTGTGGAAAGGAATGCCCCGGCGCGCGAGCTCGATTTCGAGCGCGTCCGAATGGTGCCCGGCCCGGAACAGAACCGCCTGCTGCTGAAGCGGGACGCCTTCCTCGAGGTGCTTGAGCACGTCGTCACACACCATCTGTGACTGCTCCGCCTCATCAATGCACGTGGTCAGCACCGGCCGCTGTTTGCTCTTGCGGTCCGACCACAGGTTCTTGGTGTACTTGAACTGCGCCTGCTCCATGATCTTGTTTGCTACAGCCAGTATCGGCTGCACCGACCGGTAGTTCTCTTCGAGCGTGACTATTTTCGTGTCCGGGAACTGCTCCGGGAACTGCATGATATTCTGCACCGTCGCGCCCCGGAACCGGTAGATTGACTGGGCGTCGTCACCCACAACCGTGATATTGTGGTTCTCGCGGCGCAGCCCCTGCAGGATTTCAGCCTGGATGATGTTCGTGTCCTGATATTCGTCGACCAGCACGTGGTCAAACTGCGCCGCCATCTGTTCGCACGCCCGGGGAACGTCCAGCACGTGCTTCCAGAATATCAACAGGTCGTCGTAGTCGAGCACCAGACGTTCCTTCTTGCGCTGGGAATACTGCTTGAATATCTCGCGCAGCCCCTTCTCCGCCTCCGCACACCATGGGTACTCCTGTTGAAGCACATCCGCCAGCGGCTCACGCGAGTTCACCACCCGCGAGTAAATCGACCGAATCGTTCGCTTGCGCGGGAATCGCTTGTCTTTGGAGCTATACCCGAGTTCGACCCGGATCATGCCGAGCAAATCGGCTGAGTCGCCTTCGTCCGCAACCGTGAACCCGGACTCCAGCCCGACCGCGCTGCAGTACACCCGCAGGAGCCGGTTCGCCACCGCGTGGAAAGTACCGCCCCACACCTTGAAGGTCGACTCGCGCGTCAGCGAATGCGCCCGGCTGATCATCTCCTGCGCCGCCCGGCGCGTGAACGTCAGCAGCAGGATACGGTCGGCCGGCACACCCTGCCGGATGAGCCACGCCACGCGGTATGCCAGGGTCCGGGTCTTGCCCGTGCCCGCGCCGGCGATGATCAATAGCGGCCCGTCGCCGTGCTGCACCGCCTCGCGCTGCCTGGAGTTGAGCTGTCCGAGCCAGCCGTCGGTTGTTTCCTGGTTCGGGTCGGTTGGATTACTCATCGCGTCGGCGGTGATTATACGCCCACACGGCCCGGGCTACAAGGCCGCCCAGACAGGAATGAGTCGGAATCAGCGGGGGAAAACCTGCTCGACTGTTGAAGTTTCGGCCCAGCCGCCCTCACCGCCCGGTGCCTGGAGCAGGACGTACTCGCCCCGGCGCTCGCGCGCCATGACCTCAAGCCCGTCGTGCACAATCAGGATGTCTTTGTAGCCAGGGCCCGGGCCGGAACGCAGGGTCAATTCCGGCACCACGACTACCGCCCGGTGCGGACTCACCGCCCCGGCCCAACTCAGCCACGACACGGAACAGTAGAGCCCCAGCACGCCGAACCCGACCGCGAGCCACAATCCGACTCGCGACCGTCGCACAAGCAACACTGTCAGCGCCGCCGCGGCCAGCAGGAACAGCAGCCCGGTGAGGAGCTTGGCTGCGGCCAGGCTCAGGAATCGGAGCAGTCCAACGAGGAATCTCACCAGCGGGTTCGGCACCGATAGAGTCCGGTCCGGTCGGTAGGCCCGGGCGAAGTCCAGGTTGTGCCTGATGTCCGGGTCGTGCGGGTCGAGCACCTCCGCCCGCAGGTAGTCGGCAATCGCCCGGCCCACCTGGCCGAGCTTGAACCGGGCGTTGCCCCGGTTGTAGAACACACCTGCGGCCAGGACTCGCGCCGCCGCGCTGTCGTAGAGTACGACCGCCTGCGTGTAGTCGGCCGCCTCGTACGCTTCGTTCGCCCTGTTATACTGCTCGCCCGGGGTGGCGGTCAGCAGCAGTGCTAACAACAGGCTGACCGGTATCACAGCGCCTCCAGTACCCGGCGTGCGCGTTCGAGCGTTGCGACCGCGCCGCCCGCGACCGCGGCCGGGCTGAACCGGGCCGTATCGCAACTTCGCAGAATCCCCTGTAATTCGTCGATGGTACCCGCCGCCACTCCGCGCGCGGCCAGCTCCCGGTTCAGTTCGTCACCGGTCATTCCGACCGCCTCGATGTTGAACCGGTCCCCGACGTACCCGAGCACCGCCGCATTCAGGGCCGCGTGGAACTCGCGCTCCCTTGTTTCTTTCAGCAACCGGGCCGCTTCCGCCAGCCGCTTCTTCACCAGCCGGCTTGACCGGCGACGCCGGGCATAACCCCGGTCCTTCTCCAGCTTCCGGCGGTGACGCCCGAGGATGATTCCCAGCCCGAGCAGCCCGGCCCCGGCCAGGTAGAACAGCCAGGCCCACCACGGCGGCGAAACCCGCCACCCGCCGAGCAATGCAGCGTCGAGGAACGGCGCGGAGCACGCGGGCTTGATGTGACGGATATCGGTGCTGAGCATCCTCGCGCCCGTATCTCCATCACTGAGCGGTTCGACCGGCTTCGCGCCCGATGCGACAAACTCAAGCCGCGTGGTCGAACGGGTGTAGTACAGGCCCTGCCTCGGGTCGAAGAAACCCAGTTCGACCGCTGGTATCACGTGCCGCCCGTCCGCCTGCGGAATAATCGGGTAGATGAACTCGCGTGACCCTTTGACCCGTCCGCCGCTGCGGGACACCCGGTCGCGCGTTTCCGGGCTGAGCACCTTTGCGCCCGGGATACGAGGCAGCGCCGGCTCGCCGATGAGCTGGATATTACCGGCACCCTCGATCCTGACCGTCAATCGCACCGGCGCGCCAGCAACCGAGCTGTCACGGTCCAGGCTCGCGCTCAGGTCGAAGCTGCCGACCCCGCCGGTGAACCCGGGCGGCCGACCCGAATCGGGCAACGGCCTGACCTCGATGGTGATCGGGTCCGATGCCGTCTCAAACGGCTCACTGGCATTGAAGAAGAACCCGCCCCGCCGCACGACCGCACCTGCCAGTCGCATCGCACCGACCTGGAGCCTCCCGGTCCGCGTCGGAAAAAGCGCGACCCGTTTGATGGTCGCCGCGTTGTACTGCTGTCCGTGGTACTCCCGGGTTTCGTACTGGAGCTGTTCCGCGTCGTACAGCTTCTCCATCCAGAACCCGGTGAACGTCGGCACCTGGGCCAGCTTCAGGTCCGCAATCTGCAGTCGGGTGTAGAACGTATACGTGGCGGTCACCTGCTCGCCCTGGTACACCGACGTCCGGTTGACGGTCGCGCCCACGTGCACGTCCTCCCGGGCCGTGCCGGTCGGTTCCGGCTGCCCCGGGAACGGGCTGAACGGGTTCTGCTGCCGGGCAGGCGGGGCCCGGCCCTGGTGTTCTTTGACCACGGTGATGGCAATCGGCTCGGTCCGGTAGATGTTGCCGCCGAAGTCGAGCGTGCACGGACCGATAACGAGTTCGCCCAGCTCACGCGGCGCCAGCGAATAGACATGGCTGATTATCTGCTCGCGCGTAATCCGCCCGTTGACGAAGGATATGTTGGTCGACTGCGACGACGTGCTGCCCAGTTGCTCGAACCCGGACAGGTTCGGCAGCTTCGGTCTCCCCACCCGGCCGATACCGCTGCCGGACACCGTAACCGTCAATGTGAACCGCTCACCCAGCCCAACCCTGGTCCGGTCGACCCGCGCGCTGAACTGCAACTCCGCGCCCACGACCACGGTCGTGAGCAACACCGTCAGGATTGCGACACCCACCGGGCCGCGAATTACCCTCATTCTACCAGTCTTTGTCAACCTTGCGTCTCCGGTCCGGCTGGTGGGCCCGCTTCTGCTCTTCTTTCTCTTTGCCTTCCAGGGCCTGCAGCACTCGCTCCGCTTGTTCCCGGTCCATCTGATCCGGTCGCTGCTGTTGCTGTTGTTGCTCTTCCTGCTGCTGCTGTTGTTGTTGCT
>CBDUZK010000002.1:0-30361 GCA_965371675.1 uncultured bacterium
GGTTCACAGCAGGATAGACACGGAATGCCCGGTTGTCAACAGGCTGATTCCCGTGGGACCCTACCCGACCCCCTACCGCATTCCCGGGGCGGCCCCGGGGGCGGCCCCCCTAGCCGCTCCCCGGGTGGCTCCCCTAATGGCTCCCCTAGCCGCCCCCCTAGCCACTGGGGTAGCGGCCCCGGTAGCGGCTCCCCTAGCCACCCCCCTAGCCACTGGGGTAGCCGCTGGGGTAGCGGCCCCCCCTAGCCGCCCCCCTAGCCGCTGGGGGGACGGCCCCGGGGGCGGTTGGGGGGATCGCCCGGGGATACCCCCGGGGAGAGCCCCGACGACGAAGGTGTCAACCCAGACAACGTATTGAGTTGCCGGGCGTTGGGAGAAATGACCCGCCGATTTTTTTCGTCAACAATGTTGATAATTAAGGAAGCGTACTACCTGGCTCGACCCTGATTCCGCAGGCGTGATTGTCCCCCTCCTTATGTCCCCGTTCGTTCCAAGCGAAGGGGGCGGCTTACGCCGCCCCTCTGGATGGGGACATGACCCAATCCCATTACCGGATTGGGATCGTGTCCCCTGTAGCTACTACTTCTGTACGACCAGCTTCTGCGTGGCCGTGTACCCGTCGGTGTCGAGCCGCACCAGGTAGATGCCCGCACTCAGGTTGCGGACGTCCAGGCTGACCGTACCGGTACGGGTCGCAGTCACGGTGCGCTTCACCACCGACCGCCCGGTCACGTCGAAGACATGAATCGTGGCAGGTCCCGCCATCGGCAGGCTGTACCGCAGGGTCGCGAATCCGCCGGTGAGCGGGTTCGGGGCCAGCGTCACGCCGAGCCGTCCGGCTTTCGCCACGCCGCCCATCACGCCGGAGCGCTCGGGCTGCGATGCCATTGCCGCCGGGAGTACGTACCGCCACATCTCAAGGGTCTTGTTGCCCTTGAGCGCGAAGAACGCGCCCAGCCCCCAGTGTGTGAAGTCACCGCCGTACTTCACCCGCTTCTTCCTGCCGGTCGATCCGCACGTCGGGATGGTATCCTGTTCAATCCAGGTGTCACCGGCGACATCGTACTTCCAGAACTGCTGGGTATTCCCGCCCTTCAGCGCGTACACCGCGCCGTTGAAGTAATCGGCCGCTCCACCGTCCTTTGCCTTCTTCTTCTTGATTCTGCCGGAGTGCATCCCGTACAGCGGCATGCCGGCAAGCTGCGTCGTGTACCAGGTGTCGCCCCGGATGTCGAACTTCCAGAACTCGTGCTTGTAGGTCACCCGGTCGTAGTACTTCGCCTTGTGGGCATAGATGGTCGCGTCGCCGTCGTACACTATCCACGAGCCCTTGTTCCACTTCAGCTTCAGCCCGGTCGGCGCGGGCGGCAGTTCTATCCACCGCCGCTCCAGCGTGTCGTACTTGTAGAACTCGTCCTTGTACCCTTTCAGCAGGTATACATACCCGTTCGCAACGCCCGGCACGAAGGTCATGTCCGTCCCGCCCTTTATCCTCTTGCCGGAAAGTCCTTCGGGCACGTCGGGCAACTCGTACCACGAGTCCCGGGAGATGATGTAGTGCAGGAAGTCGAGAGTGTTCTTGCCCCGGACGTAGTACACCTGGTTGTCGTCGTCCGCGTCACCGCACGCGCCCTTGTCCGGGTAGATCGTACCGGTCGGGATGTCGGCGAGCCGGGTCCAGGTGTCGCCCACTGCCTCGTACCCGTAGAACTCGAACGTCTTGTTGCCCTTGCCGCCGTACACCATGCCGTTGTCCTCGTTGGCGGCCAGCCAGCCGCCGCGCTTCACCGGCGTCGGGCCCGGCATCCGCGCGACCTCGACCCAGCCTTCCGGCCACGGCGGACGCGGGGGCGCGACCAGGAACCGGCCGTCAATCAAGTCGTTGTCCGCGATGACGTCGTCCGCCATGTAGGTGCTGCATCGGTAGGTCCAATCCCCCTCGGCCAGCAGGACAAGGACAGAGAATGCATCGATGGCAATGCCGCTGCCCGGTGCCAGGTCGGCCACGTCTACCTTCTCGGCGTACATCCGGCCGTCGGTCGGGTCGTCCGCCAGCATCCATGCCTCGAACGTGGCGTTCTGGCTGCCGTAGTTGCGCCAGGTGGCCTCGGGTTGGATGCTGTCACCGACGACATAGGCGCCGCCGTTGACCGGCACCGCACAGGTCACGACGCCGACGTCCTGTACCTGGACCAGCACCGTACCCTCAGCCTTGTCGTTGAAGTTGACCATGTCGTCCGTGAGCCTTGTCGTACAGGCGGTAGTAAATCCTCCCCGCCGGGTCGCGGTCCAGGTCCCGAAAGTCACCGTGGTCTGGGCTCCAACCGCGAGGCTGGTCACCTGCGCGGTGTCTTCATACCCGTCAGAAACCCGGAAGATAACCGGGAACGAAGCGGTCGAGGTCCCGTTGTTGCGGACTGTGGCCTGCGGGGCTGCCGAGTATCCGGAGTCCACGGTGCCGGTCGGTGCAAGGATACTGACCGCCTGCGCGTCAATGACCCGTACTGTCACCGTACCTGTTGTCCTGTTGTTGGAGCTGATGACGTCACCGGAAAGCATAGTGGAGCAGGATGTGGACAGCGCCTCCCGCTGGCTCGCGGTCCACTGGCTGAATGGAATCGTATCCGTTGCCCCGGCAGCCAGGTTTGATACCGTGACGGTATCCGCGTACCCGTCCGACACCCGGAACACCGCCGGGAAGGTAACGGTCGTGTTGCCGAGGTTGCGGACCGAAGCCCGTGGTATCACACCTGTCCCCGAGTCCACGGTGCCCGAAGGGGCGATGATGGACAGGGCGGCGATGTTCCGCACCCGGGAGTATGTACTACCCGTGACCTTGTTGTTGGACTGGACCACATCCCCGCCGAGACGTGTGGAGCAGGTCACCGCGAGGCTGCCCGCCTGGGTTATGGTGCGGGCCGGGAAGGTGACGTAGCGCCGGGTCCCGGGCGCGTGGTTGCTCACCGACCCGCCGAGGACATAGAACGTCCCGATGCGCATCATCACCGTGTAGTTCTCGGTCACGGTCCCGTAGTTGTACACCGTACACGCCGGGGTGATGGACGCGCCCGAGTCAATCACCGCGGGCGGGAGGAGGATACGCGTCACGCCGATGTCGCGGACCCTGACCGTAACGCTGCCGACCTGGCGGTCATTGCTCAAAAGCGAATCCCCGCTGAGTTCGGTCGAGCACGTCACCGCGAACGTCCCGCGCTGCGCCGCTGTCCAGTTCGGGAACGCAGCATAGCGCCTCGTACCCGGAACGTGAGCGCTGACCGTCACGGTCCGGCTGTAACCCGGGGCGACCCTCATCCGCACCTGGTAGGTCGCCGTGGTCGTGCCGTAGTTGTACACCGAGCAGGCCGGCGTCACGACGGTTCCTGAATCAAGCGTACCGGCGGGAACAAGGATATGGGTGGCGCCGACGTCCGGCCGGTTTGCCTGACGGACGGTCATTTGCTTCACATAAGGCAGTATCGGGGTGTGGGCGACGCCCGGTATTGAGTGCTGGGCGTGTCCCTCGCTGACGGTGAGGACCATCTGCCCCTCGGTCGTGGGATTTACGGCCAGCGTCGCCGTGCCCGTCGGACCGGTCCGCTCCGCGATATAGACCTCACTCCCCTTCCACGCGCAGACGATGGCACCCTCGACCGGGCGCCCGCCGACCTGGACGAGGACATTCAGGTTCATCGAACCGGGAGCAATCGTGTCCGGACAGGTCACCGTCGCGGCCTGGGGCATACCGCCGGACCAGACCGGCATCGACGGGTCGCCCAACATCAGGTACATCCAGATGTTGCGCGGGTAGACGCTGCTCGGCCAGTACTTCGCCACGTAGGCGTCCATGTACATCATCACGCCGCCGATATCGAACACGGGACCGGCGTAGTTGCGCACGCCGGGTACGGTGATCGTCCAGGTGTCGCACGCCGCCCGCACAAGCGTCGAGCAGATGCCGTGGTTCGGATAGGTATAGGAAGCTTGAGTCGCGGCGAGACTGGCGGCCGCGCCGCCCGGGTACTTGCGCATCCACTGTTCACTCAGGCATGTCGGCTGGAATATCTCGCCGTTGCTGCAGGCGATATTGTACACGACCGGCGTCAGGTCGCCGTTGCTCAGCGCGCTGATGTCGGCGTTGTCCCAGTGAATGCCGCTCGGCAGTGGTGTCCACCGCCACCACTGGGTGCTGCTGCCGTGGCCGCGATACGGCAGGATACCGACACCTGAATTGATGGCGTTGAATATCGGCGCGTTCGACGTGTGGAACTGGCCCATGATTGTATCGAGCGTCGGGTTCCAGTAAGGCTTGGGCATCCGGTGGATGCCGCGCACGCAACCCGAGTATTTACCCGGGTAGTCCTGGTAGTTGGCGACCATTGTCAGCCGGTCGAGCCAGTTGTTGGTCGCGGGCGGGTTCTTCTGGTACTTGAGAATCTTGCGTACCTGGTTGTTCAGGTCGGTGGCCGAAGCCGGCGAGAGCCGGGCGATGCCGATTTCGGGGTAGTTGTCACCCGAGGGCCAAGGTTCGAGGTCAGAGTACCAGAAATCGCTGTACGTGACACCGGAGTAGGAACCCATCGGCACCTCGGCGTACTCACCGACGAGCAGGACCCAGCGCAGCAGGTGGGGGTTGTTCCGGTTGTACTCGTTCCGGATGGAATCCTTGATCTCAGACGCGGTGAAGGATGCCTTGGTGATGACACGGACGTCATAGCCACGCTGCTTCACCCAGCCGAGCAGGGAATCGTGGAGCATCGAGTGAGCCGCGTAGTTGTTGTGGCAGATTACCAGGTATCGTGTGCCGGCGGAGTAGTCCAGTTCCGGTTTGATTCCCAACTGCTCGAAATTGTCGATGTACTCGGCGTACTGCGGCAGCAGCCAGTCGGAAGCACGGTCCGGGTAGGAGCCGCCCGAGTAGTCGACCTCGATCCGCATCCGGGTGGCAACCGTTACCTCGCCGCGGCCGGGATTCACCCTGACCGGGTACACCTCGACGTTGACGACGTGCAGGTCACGCCACACACCGGGTTCCAGTCCACGGGCATCGACCTCGGGATAGACGATGTCGCGGGTGTAGAAATCGCCGGCGCGAACCGTCGGCCCCGGTTCCTCGCCGTCCAGCAGCGGCGGCTGGAGCGGGTAGACCTCGGCGACCTCAAGACGCATGGACTCGAGCACGGTGACACGGACCGCCACGTCCGCCCCGGTCGGGATGCCCAGCAGGACTGACACCTTCGGCACTTCGGGCCTGCCCTCATCGAGCGCGGCGAAGACCTCGCCCGGCAAGGTCAGCCTGCGGTAGGTGCGGCCGTCGGCCTCGATGGTCGACGCCTCAATACCGGGCACGGTCACCTCGAATACGGTTCCCAGCGCAGACTGGCGCAGGATCTCGACTTCCGGAGCGCCGTGCCGGCCGCCGGTCGAAAGCCACTCGGCAGAAACGCTGCCCAGCACAAGCGCGCAGGTCAGCGCCACAGTCGTCATGATGTTACGTTTCATTTCGGGGTTACTCCTTGCACTTCGTGCTCGCCCCTAGGCATACCGGACGACAGATACGTGTGGAGGTCAGTTCCGTCTGCCCGCTAGACATCCAGAATCAGCTCAAGGACGATTGTAGTTGCACCTGCGGCGCAGGTCAAGGCTGGCAGAATTCCGACCCGACCCGTATGCGGCCCCAGGGACTAGTGCTGCACTACCAGTTTCTGCGTGGCCAACTGGCCGCCGGTGTCGAATCGCACCAGGTAGATGCCCGCACTCAGACTGCGGACGTCCAAGTTGACTGTACCCATCAAGGTCGCCGGCACGCTGCGCTTCACCACCGACCGCCCGGTCACGTCGAAGACAAGGAACCGGGCTCCGGCTTCACCAGCCGGGGCTCGGTTCGCGAGGAGGCGAGATCAGTCGCTGTCAGTCATCGAACGGTACAGGTGGAAGTTGATTCCGCGCGTTACCCGGTGCGGGTGCACCGGCACCGGCCGGGGGAATGTCTCCTGCCGGTATCCGCGCGCAAACGCCGTCACCCGGTACACACCGGGCTTCAGACGCATCTTGTAATACCCGTGCCGGTCGGTGACGACCCGGGCCGAGCCGTGTTCACCGCGCGCGAAGACAACCGCGCCCGCAACCGGTCGCTGGGTCCGGGCGTCAATCACCTGGCCCGCAATCGCGCCCCGGCGCAACTTGGGCACCAACGCGAAGTTGACGTCTTCAACTGTCTGACCCGGTCGCAGGTCAATCGGCCGCGGGAACGCCGCCTTGACGTAGCCACGGGCCCTCGCCTTCACCCGATACGTACCGGGCCGCAGGCCCCGGATTGCGTAGCGGCCATGCTCATCAGTGCGTGCCTTCCGCCGACCATGCCGGCCGTACGCCACCACTTTGGCGCCGGCAATCGGCTCGCCGGTACGCCGGTCCACGATTCGACCGGTAATCGCACCCGGGTTCGGATGCTGGTGCGGACGCAGGCCGAAATTGATACCTTCTGTCACCTGGCCTTCGCGCACGCCGACCGGCCGCGGGAAACGGACCGGCTCGTAGCCACGCGCCTGCGCAGCTACCCGGTACAGGCCGGGAGCCAGATCGCCGATTCGATACACGCCCCGGGCGTTGGTTCGGGCTCGGCCCATCTCACCGCTGTCGCCCACGGCGATGACCATTGCTCCTTCAATCGGATCGCTGGTGACCGCGTTCAATACCGTTCCACTGATGCCGCCGTTCGCCAATGCGACGCCGGTCATGGTTACGACCGCTACCAATGCAAGCAGTCTTTTCATGAGGCCCTCCCTGGGATGTTCCGTGCCTGCCTGACTGTCTGTATCTGTATCATCACCGGTCTCAATGCAGGTCGCGTGCCACAATGTAACCCATATACAGGCAGCATGTTACATCAGGCGGTTGCTACGCCGGCGTCCCGGGTCGCACACAGTTGTCCCGTAGCGTCCAGCCCGGGAAGTGAATGGGACCGATGGTGGAGGTGGACGCGGAGGACGCAGGACGCGCCGGGAGTCGGCGGCTGTCAGTCGGAAATCGAAGTGTCATAGTAGTCGATTCGGCCGATGCCGAACGGGTAGCTGGCCACAAGCCGTAGCTCCCCGTCCGGTTCGATGCCGATCAGCGATACCGCGTCAACCAGACCCAGGGTCCGGCCGAGCCGATTGGCCTCACGCAACGCCTCCTGGCGGCTGGTGGGGTCCTGGACCCGGCCGATGACAAGCCGAGGTTCATAGGCGATGTCGTCGACGAGCGGAATGGAGTCCGGACCGTGCAAATCGATGTGCAGCGCGGCCAGCTCGTCCTTCCCGTTCTCAACCGGGCACACCAGTTGGTCCCCGACCTCGATACACCGGTGGCAGGTAATCGCAATCGGGTGCATCTTGTGCCGCTTCGTACTGATGAAGCTCCCGATTTGCTCAATCTCGTCCAGGGTCGCGGGTGTAAACGGCGGTATGATCGGTATGTAGGGCCGAACCTGGTAGAACCAGGGGTCGTGCTTCTCCCGCAGCCGCTGGATTGCCTGCTCGTTGTCCAGCTTGGGCAGAACCACAACACTATAGCGTAACATCTTCACCTGCACCATGTTAGCAACTTCACCTGCTCTTGACAACCCCGACCCGCAACCCCGTTCCGGCGGCCGCGCCTGGTTGACATCCAAAACAGTCCGGGCATAATCACGCATCAAACTCAGGAGGACACTCATGAACGTCAGGTACTTGTCGCTGGTGGCGCTGGCACTGGTCATCGCCTTCTCTGGATGCCCGAAGAAGCAGACAGTCGCGTTTCTCGACGCTGACATCGTGGTCGCCCGGGACGGCTCTGGAGACTACAAGTCCATTCAGTCGGCACTCGACGACGCTGATGACGGCGACATGATCTACGTGAAGGCCGGAACCTACAAGGGCGGGGTTGAGATAGAGGACCTCGAAGACATCGTGCTGGCCGGCGCCGGCCCGGACAAGACCATCATTGATGCCGATGATGACTATGCCGCGCTGACCCTGGATGCCGATGATTGCGAGGCATACGGATTCACATTACGGAACGCTTCATCTCACGGTGTCTACATCAAGGACGGGCATCACACCGTCCGGAACTGCCTGATCATCGGCAACGGGGACCGGGGGGTCTATTTCTCAAGCTTCTCCGGCGACCCGTCGGCCGAAATTGACCATTGCACCGTCGCCAACAACGACGTCTCCGGTATCTACATGCCCAACGACAACGAGGAAACTTCCATCACCGACTGCATAGTCGCCGGCAACGACCGGGGCATTGTCACCGACGGAAACGATGGCGGCATGACTGTCGACTACAACTGTGTGTACGAGGATGGTAGCGCGGTCGACGGGGTCACCGAGGACGTCGGCAACATCGAGGAAGACCCTGAGTTCAAAGACACCGCGGGTGGCGACTTCTCTCTCGCGCCGAGCTCGCCCTGTATCGGTGCCGCGTCCGATGGCACTAACATGGGCTGCTTCCAGCAGTAGACGGCCGGAGGCCCGGTTCAGCGCTCGAGGTAACTACGGGTGAACACCTCGCCCGGAATCGTGGCGTCGAGCTTCAAGTCGGTGAATTCCATCACCGTGTAGGTGTTTGTCCGCAGCAGATTGGTCATCCGTACCCTGGTCGGGTAATTGCGCCCGGCGATGACCCGGAATTCATCTACCAGCATCTCCTTCAGCAGCTTGCCCGACGCCGCGTAATACTCCACCTTGCGGGGCACGAACTCCACCGTATCCACCCAGACCTTCTGCCTCGCGTAATCCACCTCGTCGGTCTTCGCCGTCAGGTCGATTACGAGAACACCACGCCCGTCCAGGGTGTCGGGCCCGAGCAGCTCGACATCGTACTGGTCGAGCAGCTTCTCGTTGCTTGAGGCGTCCGAATAGGAGAAGTCCGACCCCATCATCGACTGGCGCAGCATGTGCCCGGACAGCTTGGTGCTCTTGCCGACCCGGGGAATCCACATCCACATCTCGTCCCCGAGCTTCAGGAACCTCGTATTGCGGTCCCGCACCGGGGCGGTGAATTCGAAGTAGGCCCGCTCGCTGCCCTCACCGTAACCCCGGAAGGACTTCTCGCGGACCTGCCCGCCGAGGCTGATTGTCATCGTCGCTTCGTAGCTCATCGTCCGCACCGACGTGTTGTCGTCGAGCCGGTCGATAATGTCCTCGGCCGTGAGTTCGGCTGCTGCTGGCGAAGCAAGCAGCACTGCAATCAGGCTGGGAATCAGGTATCTCATCATATTGTCCTCAACGCCTCGGCCGGGCTGAGTTTCGCCGCCCGTCTGGTTGCTACGAACCCGACCGCGAGCGCCAGCAGCAGCCCGAGCACAAAACTGCCAACCACCGCAATCATCGTCAGCTGCGGGCGGATAATCCCGCTCATCAACGTCGGGTTCGCCTCCCCGCCGAGGGCTCCGGAGAAGTCAATGCCCTGCCCGGACGACACGAGCAGGACCAGCGCGCTGCCCAACAGGACCCCTGCGATGCTGCCGGCGAGCCCGATGAACCCCGACTCGAGCACGAGCACGCCGATGACCGAGCGGTCGGTCATGCCGAGCGCCTTCATCATGCCGATCTCGCGGGTCCGCTCGAATACCACCATCATCATCGTGTTGATGATGGCCGTGCTCGCGACCAGCAGGATAATCATGTAGATGAAGAAGTAGATCGTCTCGGCCATCGAGAAGTAGGCTATTATCGGGTCCGCGCTCAGGGGTCTGACCGCAACTTGCTCGAACCCCGCGTCTCCCAGCTGCTTGTGGAGGCCCGTGGCGAGGGCGGAAGCCTGCGCGCGGTCATCGAGCATGATGATAACCTCGCTGACCTGCCCGTCCATGTCGAGCATGTCCTGGGCGCTCGCCAGTGTCATGAAGAAGTGGGTCGCATCAATCTGGCCGACGCCGGAATTGACGATGCCCTTGACCACCAGATTGGCGCCGGTCGGCGAACCGTAGGCGGTCTGGGTAATCAGCACCAGCGTGTCGCCGACCCCGATACCGAGCTTCTCCGCCAGCCCGATACCCATCACGATTTCGTCTCCGGCACCGGACAGGTAATCGCCTTCGCTGATGGCGGACTGAATCCGGAGAATGCCGCGCTCAGCCTCCGGGTCCACGGCCAGGCCTATCGCCGGCACGCTGTTGTCATGATGGTTCAACAGTACCCCGAACCGGATGCGCCCGGCCCGGGCCGAGACTCCCGGCAGCTCGTCCAGAATCGCGTCCAGTTCCGGCCCGGTGTTGACCGCTTCGGAAAGCGGCAGCAGCCGTTCCTGCCGCAGGTATTCCTCGGCCGCGATCCGGAGATGCCCGGTCTTGAACCGGGCGGTATTCTCCGCCGTCATGTCGAGCATGCCGCGGATGAAACCCTGGGCGAAGACGATGAGCATCAGGGCGATGACCAGGCTCAACGCCGAGAGGAAGCTGCGACGGGTGTTACGGGTCAGGTTGCGGACCGCCATTCGTATGAGGTAACCCATGACTAGATGTGCCTCAATGCATCTGCGGGCTGGATCTTTGCCGCGCGGCGGGCGGGCAGCAGCGTCGCCAGCAGTGAGACCCCGATACCCAGCACCATCACCCGGGCGACAAACAGCCAGTCGACAACGGTGTAGAGAATCATCCGCATCGGCATTATCGACCCGAACCCGCCGGGCAGCATATCGGTCATGTCAATCGCGAGGAAATCGAGGAACAGCGCCCCGCCGACGCCGAACGCGGCGCCAAACAGGCTGCCGAAGACCCCGATCAGCGCGCCCTCCCAGAGGAAAAGCGAGACCACCTCGCGGAAGCCGAACCCCATCGCTCGCATCGTGCCGATTTCCCGCGTCCGTTCCATCACCGCCATCAGCATCGTGTTGATGATGCCGACTGCGGCGATGACGATGACAACGAAGGTAAGGACGAATCCGCCAGCGCGTTTGGTCCCCGTGATCTGGAAAATCAGCTCGCCCAGCTCGCGCCAAGTCCACGCCTCGAGCCCGGTGAACCCGGCCGCCTCGAACCGCTCCCTGGCAGGCTCGGCGTCAGCCATCCCGCCCAGCCGGACCGCTATTTCGGTCACCGCACCGTCCATGTTCAACAGTTCATCCGCGGTCTGGAGGTCCATCACCACCGAGTTCATGTCGATGAACAGGTCCGACGTGCCGAGCAGGCCCACGACGGTGAAATCGTATGCGTTCCAGCTCCCCGTCCTGGTGCGGACTACCACCGTCACATAATCGCCGGTGTCAATGCCCATGTCCCTGGCCAGGTTCTGCCCGATAAGGACGTCCAGCCGACTACCCAGGAAACGACCCCGGGTTACTGACTGCCGGTACTTGAACACCCGCTCGTCCGTCAGCATGTCGATTCCTATCCCTACGATCGGCAACTGGTCGGTCCCGTCGGTGAGTTCGGCCGGGAACCAGGTGCGGGCGGTGATGCTCTGAAACCCGAGCTTGCCGCGCATCGCGGCCATCACCTGTTCCGGCTCCTTGATGACAATCTCGATCGGCAGATCGTTGTCGTCGTTCCGGTACCCCTCGGCGTGCACTTTCAGGTGCCCGGACTCCATGTCAACGAAGTTCCGCATCGAGTACAGCTCGAACCCCCCCATGAAGCTGTCCGTCAGGATCATGTATGCCAGGCCGACCGATATTGCGAAGAACGTGATAGCTGTCCGCCGTCGATGCCGGAAGACGTTGCGCCAGGCCATCCTCAGCAGGTTCATCTACTGCTCCTTGGTGGCATCCTCCGCCACCCGACCGTCTTTAAGCACTATCAGGCGCCGCGCGTAGTCCATCACCATCTTGTCATGAGTCGAGAAGATGAACGTGATACCTAGCTCCCGGTTCAGCTCACGCATCAGGTCCAGGATTTCCTTGCCGGTCGTCGAATCGAGATTCGCGGTCGGCTCGTCGGCCAGGACGAGGCGCGGTTCCTTGACCAGCGCCCGGGCTACGGCGACGCGCTGCTGCTGGCCGCCCGACATCTCGTTGGGGCGGCGATTGAAGTAGTCTTCAAGCCCGACTCTTGTCAGCATCCGCTCGACCTTGTCCCGACGCACTCGGGGCGGCTGCTTCAGCAGCAACAAGGGCAGTTCGACGTTCTCGGATGCGGACAGCACCGGTACCAGGTTGAAAGTCTGGAAGACAAACCCGAGAGTCCGCCTGCGCACGTCCGACCGCTTGCCGCTCGACAGACCGGAAACACACTGCCCATCGAGCCACACCTCCCCGGAGGAAGGCTCATCGATGCAGCCGATGATATTCAACAGCGTGGTCTTCCCCGAGCCGGACGGCCCGACAACTGCGGCGAACTCTGCGGCATCAAACGCTACGCTCACGTCGCGCAGGGCGGGTGACTCGACCTTCCCGAGCATGTAGTGCTTGCTGACCGACCGGGTCTCGGCAACCACTCCGGTTCGATGCAAAGCCTGCCGTTCAGACACGACTGCAGTTCCTGACATTCTACCTCCTGCTAAGCCGCACAAAAACAATACGTTGCGCAACCAGAGCCCCGTCCCCACTTCTCACTTACGATTCTAGCGGTGACCGGCCCTGTGTCAAGCCGACTGCCACGATTGTCCCCGTTCTCTGTAACAGTTGGTACTGTACGTAGTTAGAGGTGGTCGTCGGCTGCCGGGAACGAACTTGCTGTGTAAATCCTGTCCCGTCAACCGTTTGTGTTCTCCGGGACGCACCCTTGCTACCTACCGAAGGGGGTGCGTCCCCCTAACCGAATATGCCTCAACAACCTGCACCGGGCACGTCAAACCACACCATTGTTCAGAAAGTGTCAGGCGCGGCTAACCGCTGGAATATCAGCCACTAACAACAATCGGAGAGTCCGCTTGACATGCCCGGTTCCAGCCGATACGCTGATACTGGTAGTGTTGATGGTCACCCGTCGGCGACACCCTGACTACCTACAACCTGGAAAGACAAGATTGAGTTGGCCGTCCGTGGCTCCCGGTCGACTCATCCGCGATTCGCTCGCGGCCTTCAAGGGAGCCATCGACCTCACTTGTTGACGCCCCGGCTTCGGCCGGGGCGACTTTTCACTGGCCGCCGGACATTCGCAGGAACATCTGCGCTTCCCGGTCCGAAGGGTTGAGCAGCAATGCCAGGCGGAATTGCTTCACCTGTTCGTCTCGACGGCCGGATACGGCCGCGACCGTCGCGCGGAACTTCGCCTGTTCAGCCCCGGCCATCCGGCGCAGTTGGACATCCGTCCGTGCCGAATCCGGTCCGAACCCGAACAGGATGTCCGACGGCCCGGTGTAGCATCCCAGCAGAGCCTCGGCATTCGCTCGCCACGTCCGCGTATCGCCGGCCCGCGCTCCCGCGTACTCCATTCCCGGGTTGTCGTCGGTCACGATGCCCGCGCCGGAGGTCAACTCAGCCAGTCCGTCCCGATTGAGGATGATGCTCCCGACCAGGTCGGCCGGGCCGTCGACGAACACATCGGCAAGTGCGGCGGCGGATGCGGTGGGCATCCGATCGAACAACCCGCTCAGCCGGCCGTAGTCGATGGCCAGCGGCCGACCAATCCGGCCGACCAGTACCCCGTGCGCGATGCCGCGCAGCAGCATGCACTCCGGGAACGCGGAACGGAATGTGTTGACCAGTGCCCGGAAATCGTCGGGTTCGAGCTTATGCAACGGCAGGTACTGGGTCATGATACCACCCGGCTTGAGCCGGCGACGGCACAAACCGTAGAACTCCGCCGTGTACAGCGCCCCGGACCCGAGCGCCGGGTGGGTCGGGTCGCACGAGATGACGTCATACGTGCGATCGGTGCACAGCAGGAAGTTGCGGCCGTCCCCGGGCATCAGGTTCAGAAGCGGACTCGCATATACCCGGTTGTTCCAGCGGGCGAACTCATGTGACGCCTCGACCACGGCCGGGGCGATTTCCACGCAGTCCACCGGCCGGTGACTCAGTTCCACGAACAACGCCGTAGCCACACCCAGACCATAGCCGATGACGAGAATGTCCTCCGGTGTCGGATTGATGGCGAAGGGGATCACGCCCATCAGTCGCACCGGCTTCAACGCCGGCAGGGCGCTGCCGCACACAACGCTCGAATTCACCCAGGTCTGGATGACGCCGGCCCGGTTTTCTGCTGTCGTCACCACCCCGTCGATCGTCTCCCGGTGATACTTCACACGCCATTCCCGCCCGGCCCCGGCAGCCACGACCGGCGGCAGGACCCGCAGCCCGCGCGGCACCAGGAACACGGCTCCCGACACGAAGACCACGACGCCGGCGGATGCGGCCACAATCCGCAAACCCGGTCGCGCACGTGCAACAAGCAGGGCCGCAATTCCCACGACGACCCCGACGCTGGCCAGCAGCACCGTCGTCCCCACGGTCCCCAGCAGCGGAATCAGAAGGAACCCCGCTGCCAGCGAGCCCAACAGCGCCCCGACCGTGTTCGCCGCGCCCAGCCTGCCGACGCGGGCTCCGAGGTTCTGAAGGTCCGGAACGTACGCGCGGTTCGCAACCGGAAAGGTGGTGCCCATCCAGAAGGACGGCACGAACAGGACGGCAAACGCGAACCCGGCGAGACTCCAGAGCCCGGCTTCCCCCCAGCGTCCTGCCGCCCAGCCCAGCACCTCCGGGGCCCGCGCCAGCAGGAAGACCGCCAGCAATGCGCCCGCGCTGATCAGGATCTCGATAACGCCGAACGCCAGAAGCGGGTCTCGCATCCGGTCGCTCATCCGGCCGGCCGCGATACCTCCCAGGGCCAGCCCGAACAAGAACGACGCCAGCACCACGGTGACCCCATAGACCGGCTGTCCAATGAACGTCACAAGCGCCCGGCTCCAGACCACTTCGTACCCCAGCGCGGCAAAGCCGGACAGGCCGAACCCGACGGTCAGCACGGCGATTGCGCGGGATGGGTAGTGTACGTTCCGGACCGGCGCCGCTTCCGGGCCGGCTCGATTCGGCGCCGGACGCGCGGTCCGTTTCAAAACGTACCAGGCGGGAATCCCCAGCGCGCCGCACAGCACCACAACCGACAATGCGGTCCCAATCACCCCGAGGTGCTCAAGGAGCAGGAACCCGGCCAGCACCGCGCCCGCGACCGACCCGAACGTGTTCACGGAATACAGTTGTGCCACGCGGCGACCGACGAACCCGGCATCTTCAACCACAAGCTGCGCAGCCACCGGAAGCATGCCGCCGATCATGACGCACGGTACAAGCAGCACGGCGAACCCCAGGCCACCGCGGACCACCACGGCGGCCACCGAATTCCAGCCGACCAGTCGCAGCAAAGGCGCCGCCACCCCGCCCAGCGTCGGAATCAGCAAAGTCACCAGCAACCCGACCCCGCCGATGCCGACCATCAACCCGGCGAGAGCCGCCGCAAGCCGGGCGCCGGTCTGTCCCGGTCGACCCGCCCAGCGGCCCAGCAACAGGCTGCCCAGCGCGATCCCGGCCATGTACGCTGCGAATACCGTGCTCGTCGCATATGTGTTCGCCCCCAGCACCAGCGCCAGTTGTCGAATCCACAACACCTCGAGAACGAGGGACCCGACCCCGGCTCCGAACATGACCACGTACAGAATCGCCCGCTGCCCGGTGCCAAGCCCGCCGACTGGACGCGGGCCGGACGGTTCCGGGACTGTGCCTTTCGACTGCGCGCTACGCATCATGTCCGGCACCAGGCCCGCAGCGCCGGCCGTCGAGAGCCGCTCATGCACGGGTCGTTCTGCACAGACTGCGTCTTATCCACCTGCATACCTGCCCTGACTATGAACAAACAGGGACGGGTCGTCAACCCCCGATGCCTGCACCTCGTGATTGACAACCGGTGTCCGGTTGGTCTATTCTTGGACGTGCCATCCGCTACCGGCTCGCCACCCGCCCGCGCCACGCTTTTTCGGTGGGCGGTCGGCACCGCCTGCCTGGCAATTGTTACCGTACTGCTGGTCATGTTCGTGGACCGACCCCTTGTTCGGTTCCTCGCCGGCATCAGCCCCGCGATTCGCACAGCAGGCCACCTTCTGGGCGTGGGCTTCGGTGTGCCGTTCGCGCTGGGGCTGACTCTGGTGTTGCTTGTGCTCTACGTGTTCCGTGTCCACATCCGCCGTCGTCCCCTTGCCGGTGAGTGGCCTTTGCTGTTTGTGCCGGTGTCGACCCTGTCGGCGCTGGTCCTGGTCCATGCGCTGAAGATTGTGTTCGGCCGATACCGACCCGGACTGTTCCTGAGTTCAAACATATACGGATTCGGCTTCGGCAGGATTGGAGCCGGGCTCGACTCGTTTCCCTCCGCCCACGCAACCACCGGGTTCGCCCTGCTCGTCGCAGTCGCGCTCGTACAACCTCGTCTCCGCCTCCCGTTGATGTCCCTCGCTACGCTCCTCGCTGCGGCCCGGGTCGTCGCCATTGCCCATTTTCTGAGTGACGTGGTCGCCGGGTCTCTATTGGGAATCGGTATCGCCGTGCTTGTCCACGCAGCATTCTCCTCTCGGAAATGAAGCTCCGCATCTCCCCTCGGAGGTGAGGCTCCGCATCATCCGGCACGGGTGTGGCCCGGTTCCCTCCGATTTCACCTTGACATCCACTGCAGAGCCTGTATAAGAATACTGCTCGTTTGGGTTTAACGGAGAGTTCTATACGAAAGGCTGAGATGCACACTCCTCTTTCGGAAGCTGAAGAACAACTCCTCACCGATCCGGCATGGCAAGACGCTGTCCCTATCTGGCAGGCGGCGTTCTTCACTGATTCGAGCCGGCTTGCGAAGGAGATTCAGCGCGCGACCTACCCGGGTCTTGTGTTTGAGCTGTTCGACGCTGCACGACAACGCTACCTGGACGCCTGCGCTCTCGTGGGCGTCGAAACCGAACTCGTCGGCCTCCTCCGCAAGGTACAACCGCTGGAACAGCCGTTCCTGAAGCGTGCCTACCGGAAGATAGCGGCGTTCTACCGCTTCGCCTTCGTCGGCGACCGGCAGACCGAGCTGCCGTTTTCTCCTCCAGAGGCAAACACAGCATCGACCCCCGGGAATGAAACGGAGCACCTGGAACAGAGTTGGAGGAGCTTCCTACGGAATGAAGCGCGGCGACTGGCGCGGATTGATCACATCGCCACCTCACTGCTGCGCGCGGTGGCCTTCGGCGACTCGGCCGAAGCCCGCGCCGCGGAGGCGCATGTGGTCGACATGCTCGACGAGCGTTACGGCCGGTTCCATCTGCAACGCCGGCTGCAACTGCTTGAGCTGGCCATCCACCCCGAGGAACTGGACAGTTGGCGGTTCATCGAGGGTCCGGACTGGGACCAGGTGGAGTTGGACCCGCGCGTCCGACCCGACCCGCCGATCTAGGAGGAACGCAACGTAATTGACGGTACTGGGTGAGGATTACGCTCTGATATGTGATACCGGTCGATGCCGACCTGCCTACACGGCACAACGGCATCAATACTGATTTACTCTCGTTCGTCTACCCGTACGCACCGGGACAGCGAGAGCATGGCACGGCTGGACGGCCTCTGCAATGGACCATGACCCGTCTATCGCCGGTTGCAGTCGTTTGATTGCACCGTGAGGCTTTCCGGCCGTGCCGATTCATACGGCTTTGCCGCCCGGTCGGCGCGGAACCCCGGAATGCAACTGCTCCGTCTGTATGTCCCCTCGACCGACATTGACCTCTCGACTCCGTGCGCTAGACTCGGTTGATAGAACACGGTCGATTCGGAGGCATAATGCGTCTGTTCGGTAAGACTATCCTGCTGATTGTGGTTGCCTGCGCCCCGCTGCGCGCGGTCAACATCCTGCCCAATTCCTCGTTTGAATACTGGCTGCTGGGCATGCCGGTCGGCTGGCTCACGTCCGAACCGATTGTCGAGGGCTCGGCGATTGCGGACACGAGCGCGCGCACCGGCGATTACTGCGTTCGTCTCCGGGCTTCAGACACAATCGCATTTCTTACCGGCACGACAATTGTCCGCCCCGGGTTCCACTACGAGTTCTCGGGCTGGACCCGGGTACCCGGACTGTTCGGCGGCTCATTCGTGCTGCAATTCCTCAAGTTGAATCTCGAGACAATCGGCTCGCCAACCATGCTGCCCGCAATGCGTTCGTCCAACTACCGGGAATACTCGCTCTGGCTGACTGCGCCTGATTCCGCTGCCCTGCTGTCGGTGTCGTTTGTCACCATCCCGGACGCGACCGTGTACGCGGACGACTTCACACTCAACGACTCCGCCCTGCTCGGAATCGAAGAAGAACCGGATCCACCGCTGGCTCCAATCCGGCCTGTGCGAAAAATCGTCGCGTCGCCCGCGGCAATCGCGTCACTGGAAACAAACGCCGTAATCTACGACCCGACCGGCCGGCGGATTGCAGACCGCAACCGTATGCGACCCTTCGGGATCTACTTCGTCGTCCGGCGCTGATACGGAGACAGGAATGAAACACATACTACCCGGCCCGTGGGCAACCACCGTGGCACTGGCCGTGCTGTTGCTGGCCCGCTGCATCGCACCCCTGTCCCGAACCACGGAAATGAACCGCGGTTGGCAGTTCGAAGCCGGCGCCGGCATCTCCGAGTACCGTGGTCATGCCATCGTCCGCGACAGCTCAACCTGGTGGGGCGGACAGACCGCTCTCCGGGGTATCAACGTCGGGCTGTACGGTGCGACGCGGATCGGCTACTGCGCCAAAGACCAGTACGGCGGCGACCTGACCATTGCCGGCGCATGGGGCGTCCCGGTCCAGGCCGATGGCGGCTTCGGTGGCTGGCTCCAGGTCGCGCTTGCCGGCAAGTACCGGCCATGGCGCACCAACAACCTGTTCTTCGCCGAAATCGGCTATCCGTCACTGGCGGTCGGCTGGGTCGGTGGTTTCCCGATGAACCGGCCGGGGGCGGAGCAATGGAGCATAACCGCCCGTCTCGGCAGCACCTGGCCCGAGGAACTCCCCGAGGAAATCAACGTCGAGTTTCTTGAGGAGCTGTTTCCTCCGAACTCGTTCCAGGTGAACGTCGCGCGCAACCTCTATGGGTCCCGGCGGCGTTACCGACTGTCGCCCAACCTCGGGGTTGGAATCGGGATCGGCTGGTCTCCGTTCGCGGTCAACCTGTCAAACATCGTGGCGGGCGTGACTTTCGCGCCCTGACGCAAGACCCGCAAGCTGAAGGCGCGACCCTCAAGTCCATATCGCGGGGACCACCACGTGTGTCGCTGTCAGCACACCCTGACCGACAGCTCACCGCGCGGCAGCCGCACCCCGGGACTGCGCTAACATTTGCCCCAACCGCAACTTGATCGCCTCGCCCCCCGCGGCGCTGACCGTTGGCACAAGCAGTGCTATCTCCGACGTAATGACCACAAACACACCAAAAGGAGTAGTCATGAGATACGCTCTGCCCGTAGTCCTGGCTATGATGATGGCCATGACCGGTTGCACGGAGACGACCGACCGGAATTCTGTGGACGCTGCTCTGCAGGACAACCCTTTCTTCAAGGCGCTCGGCGCAATCCCGGAATCCGAGGATGAATACACCAGGGGTGGCGGTGCCATGGTTGATGGCGATACCACCTGGCCGATTGGTGCGTGGCGCGCGTTGCACGACCCCGAGGTCAACTACGAAATCACGGTCCAGCACCCGTATGCCACGGTCGACTTCACCGCCGACTGGCCCTGCACGCTCTACGTCGTGTATACCGACCTCCCGGACACCAGCATCCGGCGCACGGTCGCGAAGCCCGCGCCCGAGCTGCACGGTCGAATGTCGTTCCGCTTCGAGTTCGTCGGCGACGACTGGGAGCTGACGGATATCGCACCGTGTGATGCCGAGTTCGACTCCGCCATCGGCATCATCAGCATCGACTCGGTGCAGGTGTCGGTCCGACGCAACGGCCGGGTCATCGAGTACCCGACGCTCGACAACACGGGTCTCATGCCGATCGACCCCTACGCCTACACCTTCGAAACCGGCGACTCCATCGACCTGCGCCTGTGGGAAACCCATGCGCCCGGTGTGCAGTTCCCGTGGACCTACCTGCACGGCCCGCCTGAGCACGATTACAGCCCGTTCCAGTACGACCAGAACGACGGCTCGTGGTACGGGACGTGGACCATCGGACACGTCGCGGCCGGGGATGACGAGAACTGGGCCTGGTTCGAAGTCATCGACCTGTACGACGCAATCATCAACCCTGATGGGCCGGACCGCGCGGTACTGTGGGGAGTACCCTACATCGTAGAATGACCGGCCCGATGCAAGACGGGGCGGGCTTCGGCCCGCCCCTCTTCTGTTTCGGGTCAGCCAGTCAGCGTACAACCACAACCCGCCGGACTGTCGACCCGTCCAGCGGCCGCAGGAAGTACAGCCCCGGTGCCAGTACGTCCGTCTCCCGTGTGCCCGGTCCCAACCGTGCAACCCGCCGCCCTGCAGCATCAAGCAGGATCGCACTCCCGGCCCCGCTGTGGCTGAACCGGCCCCGGCAGAACACGGGTGGCGAAGACGTGAGGCGCGGCCTGTCGTCCGGCGACTCAACCACGCCGGTGAACCAGATTCGGAACACCCCGGCACCGTTTGTACCGCAGAATCCGTACCGACCGTGCCGCGAGTATTCAGGTGCGACTGCGGTCACGTCCAATGTCGGCAAGCCGTCGTTCCACCCAAACCAGTTGCGGCCGTCATCGGAAACGTAGTACCCGGTCCGGGTCGCTGCCAAGAGAAGACGGTCATTCCGGGACAACCCCCGCACTGCGGCCAGCCCGCCATAGCTCCAGCTCAAACCCCCGTCATCGGACAGGAACACTCCCTGGTCCGTACCGCACCACGCGGTTCCACCATACCGGTGCCACAGTGCAGTTCGTACCGCGCCGGAAACACCCAAATCCCGCCGGGTCCAGGTGCGACCCGTGTCGTCCGAAACCAGGACCAATGCACTGTCACCACTCCCCCCGGCCATGAGCATCCACCCGGGGGCCTCCGCTGCGATAGCGGCCACCTGGCCCTGGCCCGGGTCGCATAGTCCGCGCTGCCAGTTCTGCCCGCCGTCGGTCGAGAGCACGAACGCCAGCCGCCCTACCGCATCGGTATCGGGTCGGCTCCCGACCGCCAGCACTGTTCCCGGGGACTCAACCGCAACCGCGCCTCCGGTCGCCAACCACGAATCGGACTGGACCCAGCTCGTCCCACTGTCATCAGACCGGAACAGACATGCCGGCCCGGTTTCGCCCGCAGACAGAAGCCAGACTTTGCCACCCGGCCCGGCTGCAACGTCCGCGACTCGCTCCGCAATCGGCACCGCACACTCCACCCAGCCCTCGCCGGCGGCACAGGCCCGGGCCAGCCGGTGGTCATCGAGAAGCACATAGAGCGGCGCGTCCAGGTCCGACCAGCGGCCAAGCGCGGTGACTGTGCCCACACCCGGTACGCCGCGCAGAGCCCAGATCCAACCGCCGTTTCCGCTCCGGTACACGCCCTTGTCCGTAGCACACAGGGCAACGTCGACGCTCCCCGGAACCGCGGCAAGGAAACAGACGTTCGAACTCCCGGGTATCGTCCAATCCCGCCCCCAGCTTGCGCCCGCATCGGTCGTGCGCCGCACCGCCCGCCCGATACTCACCACCGCATGCCCGGGCGCGCCCCACATCCTGGCCAGTGTGAGGTTCTCAAGCGTCCCGACTGACCGCCAGTTCGCACCCGCGTCGGTCGACCGGTACATCCCCTGCCAGCGGGTCACGGCCAGAACCGCATCCTCCGGAAACTCGAACACTTGCACCGTATGTACACCTCCACCCGGCGGCTCCTCCCGTGGCTGTTCCTGGCAGACACCAACCGGCAGTGGACTCCGCTGCCAGTTCGCCCCACCGTCGGTAGATATGTAGACGCACGGACCGCCCGCGTACCCGCCGACAATCATGTGCAGTGAATCGGCCGGGTCCGTGAACACCGATGCCGCGTATGACGGCACGGTCGTATCGCACACTATCACTTCCCAGCCGGACACGGTCGAGCACGCCAGCACCGCTCTGCTGCCGGTCGTGGTCATCTGCGTACCAACAAGGTTCAACCGGCCGGTATCGTTCCCCGGGAACTCAATACCACGCCATGTCCCCACGGTCGGCAGCGCCATCCGTTCCCACCTCGCACCGAGATCGAGACTCAACCAGGCATCCTGCCCAAGCGCGACTACCGTGCTTTCCTGTCGAGGGTCGAACGCCAGCCGGGTCGGCCGGAACGGCAGGTGTTCGTTCACCACCGTCCAGTTCGCGCCCGCGTCATCGGACAGGTACAACACGGACAGGCTTTCCCTCATCACGACCATTCCTGCCCGGCCCGGCTGTGTCTGACTCACCGCGCCCGCAACCGGTCGGCCCTTGTTGAGATACGGACCGACCGGCTCCCATGCGCCGACTGCGACTGCAAGGACTGCAATCGCGAAGAAAATTCTCACCCTCATCGCACTACAAGCAGTCGTTCCACTGTTCCCGCGTCTGACCGAACCAGAAAGTAGATGCCCGGTACAACCCCGGACAAGTCGTTCCGACCCGACTTCAATCTCAGGACCCGGCGACCGCCGGCGTCGACCAACTCTGCCCGGCTGCCCTCGACTTCCAGCCGCCCGGTTGAGACTATGCGCGTCGTCCGGAGCCGTACTTGCGTAGTGACGGACTCCGCGCACCCGACCGGCAGGTCGGCAATCACCCACAACCCGGATTCCCGACCACAGGAAACATAGGTCCGTCCCGTGGCCGCGCTCCATGCCAGCGCCTGCGGCCACTCGCCAACGTCCAGATCACCGTCATAGGTCAACTGCGCCGCATCGATGAAGCTCACCCGTTCCTGGTCCACATGCGCACAGTACACGCGATCATTGGCCGGGCAGTAGCTCAAAGCCCAGGGCGACCGCGGAGTCGCCACGGTCGCTTCTATCGCGCCCGTGGCCCCATTCAGCACGACCACGCAGTTGCCGTGCAGACATGCACAGAACACGCGATTCCGAGTCGGGTCGACCGCCATGGCGCGTGGCGCGGCAGGGACTGGTACCACCGCCACGAGCGTATCGGCATTCTCGTCGTAGACCGTCACTGTATTGCTGTATGAGTTGGCACAGAACACCCGCCCGGTCGCCGCGACCCGGACGAGTGCGTACGCACCGGTTCCGGCGGGCAGGTTGCGGATTCGCCTGTTGGTGGCACAGTCGACAACCGACACGCTTGCCCCACCGTAGTTGGCGACGTAGACCTTGTTCCCGACCGGGCTCCAGACAAGTGCTGCCGGCCGTGCACCGACCGCGATACGTTCAAGGACGCTGTCCCCGGCTGCGTCGATGACGGCTACCGAGTCACTGTTGGAGTGATAATCGGAGCAATACACCAGTCCGCTCACAGGGCTCCAGACGAGTGCGTGCGGTAGCCCCCCGACAGCCAGTGTGGCGAACACGCTGTCACGTGCCGCGTCGATGACACTGACCGTGCCCGACCCGGCATTTGCGCAGTAGAGCTTCTCGTGTGCCGCGACGTGCAGAAGCGCGGTCGGCTGGTCTCCGACCGGGATTGAACAACACGGGATGTTGCCCATTGGATCAATTCGGATGACGTTGCCCCGTCGTTCATCCGCGCACCACAGCCGATCCCCGGTGGAATCTGTGCACAGCGCACCCGGTACGCTCCAGCCATACTGCAGGCGTGTGTGCACCCGGTTCGAATCCGGGTCGAAAAGCAACACCTCGTCCGTCTCCGGGCAGACAAGTGCTCCGACCCGGCCCGACGTGTCAAACACGATGCGAGTTGCCGGGATGCCGGTTGGAAAGGTAGTCAGCACCGAATCGGTCGCGCAGTCGATGACCGCAACCCGGTTGCTGTCCGGGGTGACGCAGTAGAGCCGGTTCAGACCGGCGTGCGCGGCGAACGCGCCCGCGCCGCCCGAGACCGAAATCCTTCCCCGCAGGCTGTCGCCCTCCGCGTCGATAACACCGATTTCCTCATAGCGCATCCGACAGTAGATCTTGTCTCCGTCCGGCGCGAGACAGAATCCCTGCGGCCACTGGCCCCGGTTCCGGCCCGCCGGGATATGGGCACAGACGGTATTGCCTGCGGCCTCAATCACAGTCACGGTCGAATCCCAGGCATGACCCACGTACACCTTGTTGGCGGACGGGCTGTAGATGAGCGGCCCGAGGTCAGCATCGATGGCCACGGTCGTCAGCAAATGGTCGGTGCGGCAGTCGATCACCGCCACGGTCCGGCCCGAGTAGTTGCTCGTGTAGATACGGTCTGTGAAGACGTTATAGCACGGATACCGGGGTCCTCGCCCGACCCAGAGCGTCGTGATGACCGTATCCGCCTGACCATCGAGCACGGTGACGCGTTCGTCCGCATAGTTGGTCACGTACACCTTGTTGCGCGCTGTGCTCAGGGCAAGCCCGCGCGGGTCACGACCTACCGCAAGAAGCGCACGCTGCTCCCCGGTTGCCGCGTCAATGACGGCGACCGAGGCCTGCGCGGCACTGCTCATGTAGATACGGTTCGTCAGGGGGTTGTAGAGTATGGCGTTCCCGTAGCGCGACCCATCCAGGACCGGTACGCGGGCCACGCGTACGCCACGGTCTGCCGATATCACGCCGCAGGCATTCCCCTCGGTCCCGCCGACCCAGAACCGGTTGCCTGAGTCTTCACGACAGATGTACGCCAGCCTGCCGAGCCCGGAAAGTGAATCAGGCAGCATGATTGTCGTCTCAACCTGCTGCCCGAGAGAAACCCCGGCTCCGATGGTCAGGGCCGCAAGTGCGGCAAGCACACAATGTACCACGATTTCTCTCGTTTCAGGCTAGTCGCCCACGTGCGGAAGTCAACCCTCGGGCGCAATCAGTGCGGACCGGGCCTGCGGGACCGCAGGTAGCGACGAAGACCTGTCCTTCTCAACTCCCGGAACTCCTCGACTTTCGACGGCCGGATGAAGAACTCGGCGCCGCGCCGCTCGCGGGTCCGGATGTACAGGCCGATTGCCAGGAACAACGAGAAGAGCAGCGCGACGTGGTGCCAGAACCAGCCTGGCAGGTGCCACCACATCGGTATCATCTGCCGCCAGTTCCAGAAGTCGAGCGCGGCCACAAACAGCACCCCGAACAGCACACCCCAGACCAGGCCTTTGGTGGTCGGCCGCGCGAACGACTCCAGCCCCCGCGCCGGGAACAGGAGGCTGCCGACCACAAGCACAAGCGCGGTTACCGCCACGACCGGGACGACCGGCAGGAGCCCGAGCGCGGGCAGCACCCCGAAATGATAGAGCACGACCAGCGCCTCGCCGATGACAATCGACGCGAGCCCGGCCCGCGGGTTCGCCTCCGGCCAGTACACCGCCGCAATCGTCACCGGGAACAGCACCGCGAGCCCGGTGAACGCCTCGGTCGCGATTGCCAGGAAGGTGCTCCAGGGCCGCAGCGCCAGCAACAAACCGGCTGCGGCCAGCACGAGGACAACGACCCGCTTCCGCAGCACACCCCGCAGCATTCGGCGTCCGACATTCGGCACTCGGCGCTCATCATTCGGCATTCGTAATTCGTCGTTCGGCATTCGCAACATCGCCCCCAGGTCGCGAACGAACATCGATGACAATGTCAGGAGCTGCGAGTCCATCGTCGACATCAGGGCCATCAACCCGGCCGCGAGCGCCAGGGCCCCGACCCAGGGCGGGAGCGCCCGGGCGACCGCCAGAATCAGCACACTGTCGGTTTCGCGCCCTTCGAGCCCGGGCACAATCAGCCGGCTCATCACCCCGATTGCGACCGGCAGGAAAAACAGGACCCCGGTCACGAGCGGGTAGAACAGCGCGGTAACCCGCAGGGACCTGGCTGTCCGGGCGGCCATGAATCGCTGGTACAACTGCGGGAACATCGGGTCGCACAGGAACCAGAGTGCCAGGTACGAAAACCAGATGCCGTACGTGAACCGGCCGCCTCCACCCGGTCGCGCGAACAGTTCCGGGAACCGCCTGAAAGCCTGTGCGTTCGCGTTCCAGAACCCGCCCAGCGAACCGGCGAGCCCGAAAAAGACGACCAGCAGTGCGGCCAGCACCAGGAATCCCTGCAGCGCGTCGGTCCACACCACCCCGCGAAAACCGCCCGCCAGCACGTAGACGACCACGACCCCGGTCACAATCACCGCGCCCCACACGTACGGGATTCCAAGCAGTCCCTGCAGCGCGTAGCCCGCGCCCATCGGCTGGATTGCGAGATAGGGCAGCGTGAACACCACCATCACCGCGAGGTACACAGCTCGCAGCGGCTTGCTGCGGAACCGGAGCCAGATCAGCTCCGGCGGCGATACCGCGCCCAGCCGTTTTGCCGCGCGCCATATCGGCACGCCGAGCAGGATGAACGTCAGCGCCATGAACCCGGTGCCGAACGCCATTATCGGGTAGTACGCGTACCCGAGCCGATACCCGGCCCCGGCGAACCCGAACACCGTGAACGCGGAGAAATTGGTGGCGGCCATGGTGAGCAGCAGGAGAACCGGCCCCAGGCTCCGGCCCGCGAGGAAGAACTCCTCCGGCCCGCCGCCACGGCGTCGGGCCAGCAGCCCGACCGTCATCACCGCCAGCAGGAAACCGGCGACAATCAGCGCCTGTACCAGCATTCAACCTCCGGTCTCGGTCCACGCGGAAAACACAAAGCCATCCCGGCCGGCCGGGATGGCTCGCGCCTGACATAACCAGCCGGTGAGAATACCGGACGGGAAGTTGCCGTCAACTCTGGACATCCTCCGCGGTCGACCATAACATCCTCCGACTGATGAGACAGACCACGTGAAGTTGATTGCATGCTGCGGACTGGACTGCGGCGTGTGCGACATGCGCCAGGCGGCGGGTAGTCCCGGGACGCAGCGGGAATTCGCGCAGTGGTTCAAGGACAAGCTGAACAAGGACGTAAAGCCCGAGGACATCGGCTGCACCTGGTGCCGCGGTGACCGCGACGGACACTGGTCCCCCGACTGCTGGATACTGGAATGCTGCGCTGTCCGGCACGGGCTCGAACACTGCTCTCAATGCGGAGAGTTCGCCTGCGACCGGCTCAGGGAATGGGCTCGTGGAAACGACCGCTATGCAGCGGCGTTCGAGCTGCTGCGCGCCATGCGCGAGAGCGGCCCGGGATAGCGCGCGAAATGCCGGACAGCCGAGGGGTGGACGTCGACACCTGTACCTGTGAGCACGAAGCCCGGACCAACCGGTACGCGCTCGGCCTGTCGGTATTCACCGTCGCCTACAATATCGTCGAGGGCGTCATCTCGCTCATCTTCGGCGGGCTGGCCGGCAGCGCCGCGCTCATCGGGTTCGGCATCGACAGCTTCGTCGAGTCGCTCTCCGGCGGGGTGATGATCTGGCGCTTCACCCGTGGCGCGCGGCTCTCCGGTGCGGAACGGGAGCGCATCGAACGCAAGGCGACCCGGCTGGTCGGCATCACCTTCTTCGTCCTCGCCGCCTATGTGCTCTACGAATCCGCCACCAGCCTGCTCCTGAACGAGCCGCCCGACCGGAGCCTGCCCGGCATCATCATCGCCGTCGTCTCGCTCGTCGTGATGCCGGCTCTGTTCATCGTCAAACGCCGAACCGCCCGCACCCTGGACAGCCCCAGCCTCGCCGCCGATTCCAGGCAGACGCTCGCCTGCTCGATGCTGTCGATCGCCCTGCTGCTCGGGCTCGGGCTCAACTACCTGTTCGGGTTCTGGCAGGCCGACCCGGTGGCCGGGCTCGTGGTCGTCGGGTACCTCGTCCGCGAGGGCTGGAACGCGGTCCGCAAGCAGGAACTCTGCACCTGCTGACCGGCGGCGTTTGACCGGGAAGCGCGCGGGGCCGTCGGGCTGCGCAACCGACGAGAACCACCCGGCCGGTCGACTCTTTCTTCTCCCGTGGGGCAGGACGACAACCACCGTCATGCGTTGACTGTCAACCGGAACACCCTATCCTGAACCAGTTATTGGAAAAGCCGTCTGCACAGAAGCGGAGACATCATGAGTGACACTGCACCCGAAAAGATACTCGCCGGACTCAAAGACGCGATTCTTACCGAGCACACCGGCAGCAATTTCTACACCGTCGCGGCGAAAAACACTGACGACGCAAAAGGCAAAGAGGTATTCCTTATGCTCGCTGCCGAGGAAACCCTGCACATTGACTACCTCAAACGGCAGTACGGGCTGCTCCATGAAGGCAAAGCCCCCGAGTCGCTCATCCCGGACGGGGCCGGCACCGTGCTCAAGGGTGACAGCCCGATCTTCTCGGAGGGGCTGCTGTCACGCATCGGCGAGGCTCACTGGGAAATGACCGCGCTTTCGGTCGGGCTCCAGCTCGAACAGAACACCGTCACCCGCTACCGCCAACTGGCCGCGGAAAGCACTTTCCCGGAACTGAAGCGGTTCTTCGAAGAGCTCACCCGGTGGGAAGAAGACCATGCCGCCGCGCTCTCAAAGCAGTTGAGCTACCTGCGAGAAGCCTACTGGAGCGCGGCCGGCTTCGCCCCGTTCTAAGCCGCGGCGTATCACACGACCCGGGCTCTGACACCTGGCCCTTACCGTCTTCGTGCCCTTTGTGCTTTAGTGGTAAGATTCCGCTCCGACTTTGGTGGTCAGTCTTCCGACTTAGTGTTCTTTGTGTCTTAGTGGTAAGATTCCGCTCCGACTTCGGGGAACCGGAGCTACCTGCCCTTGGACGCGCGGCTCAGTTTGGAAAGCAGGTTGCGGACCCCGCGCTGGCCGGCCCGGATTGAATCCGCGGCCCGGTCCTGTTCCTCCGCCGGACGGCGCGCCATCCCGGCAAGCTGGGACCGCAGGCGGCTGATTTCCGCCCGAATCTGGCTCATCAGCCGGCTCTGCTCGTTCGACGGCTTGTCGCCGACCGACTGCTTCTTCAACCGGTCGAACCGATATTCGAGGTCCCCGATTCCGCCGGCCAGCCGATCCTGGCTCCGGCTTGCCCGCTCGGTGCCGCGAGCGCTCAGGTTGGCCTTGCGCGACGAGTCGGCCAGCCGCTCAAACTTGGCCTTCTCGACCGCGCGCTCCGCTTCCTTGTTCTGCTTCGGCGCCAGCAGGAGGAAACCCGCCACCGCGATCAGCACCACGGCCCCGGCGACGATAAACACCAGCGGGTTCGCGCGTCCACTGCGCTTCCCGGAGGCCCGGCTCCGAACCTTCTGTCCGCACGCGTAACACCGGTCCTGACCCCGCCGATACAGCTCACCACAATGAGGACACTTCGGCATGATTACCTCCTGACCCGGTCCAGCCCGACCTCGAACACGGTCACCGGCTGGTTGATATTGAAGCTCACAAGTACCGCCGGGTGGATTTCTCCCAGCACGCCCCACTCAAACGAAACACCGTCACGCTTCGCGCTCACTTTCGCGCACCGGCCCGGGATGTACGAAGGGTACTCTTTGGGTGGTTCAGCCTTGGTGAAAACCGGCTCCAGGCCCAGCTCCCGGGCCAGGGCCACCACCAGGGCCCTGCCATCGGCGAATGACGCCTTCGGCCCGGCCAGTCCGACCGCAACCCGGCGCATCGTCTTGACCCCGGTCTCCGCATCCGGGTCGAGCGCGAACACATCGTCGCATTCAAAGACATGCTGCGGCATCTCGCGGGTCGAGTTCGAGCCGAACGTGCTCAGCAGCCCGGGAACCAGGCTGTCCCGGATCATCGTCTGCTCCACGCTCGCCGGGTTGGCCAATTCCGGGTGCCACGGGTACGGCGGGTAGCGCTTTTTGTCAGGGTGCATCAGATCATACTGCTCGCGCTCGTTCACGAGGAAGTTCGTCATCACCTCGAACAGCCCGAACCCGGTCATCACGCGGCGCACCAGTTCGGACGTTTCCTCGACCGGCTGGGGCCGGCTCACGGTCATCGTCCCGACCAGCTTCGGCGTGATGTTCGTATACCCATACCCGATTGCCACGTCCTCGATGATGTCCTGCTCGTGCAGGATGTCGGCCCGGTACGCCGGGATTTCGACCGCCACCCGGTCTTGTTCCGTCGTCGCGCCGTAGCGCAGCTTCACCAGGCACCGGGCGGTTTCCTCCGCATCAAGACCAAGCCCGAGCACCCGATTCGCGGCTGCGGGGTCGAGCACTGCCCGGGTCGGCTCCAGGTTCGGGGTTGTCTCGACCGTCCCATCCGGGTAAGTCACCTCGACCGTCTCGATCCTCCCGCCCATGTCCCCGAGCGCCGCGACCAGCACGTTCAGGCTTCGCACGACCGCGTTCCGGTCCGGCCCGGTCACGTCGATCAACACGTCCCGGGTCCCGGCCGTCACCCTGGTTTCGTCGCTGTTGATTATCGGCGGCATCGACAACACCCGGCCCGCGGAATCGACCAGCAGCGGGTACGCCGCCATCCCGGACAACAGGTGGGCGTAATCTC
>CBDUZK010000003.1:0-28035 GCA_965371675.1 uncultured bacterium
CGGGGCGAAAGCGCATTGTCGACCAGGAACTTCACGAAGAAGTCAGGAGCGGCAGTTCGCGCTCGCGTACCGCCTCAGCGGCGTAGCGCAATGCCTCCCGGATGTCATCGGGTTCCAGGTCCGGGTACGCCTTGATGATTTCCTTCACGGTCATGCCGTCGGCCATCATGCCGACAATGGTAGCAACCGGAATCCGAAGCCTGCGAATACAGGGCACACCCCCCATCCTGTCTTGGTCAACGGTGATTCTTGCGAATCTCATTCAACACCTCCGAACTTATGCTCGATTTGCCTAATCTCACAATACTATGCCGGACGGTCCGGAAGTCAACGCTGGGTCGGAACTCTTGCCGGGTCTCCGGACAGACCCACGGGAAGATGTCGCTATCTCCCATACGTCCGACTCCGTCTGGTCTGCCATCGGCTCACAGCCTACGGCTGACAGCCAACTGCCAGCCGCGACACGTCTGCCTATTCTCCCGGTTCTTCGTCCGGGGGCACATCAAACACGTCGTGCCGAACCCGGGCCAGCACTTCCGGGTCCAGGCTCCGGCCCTGCCACTTCTCCAGCAACACCTGCGATTCCCGGGCGAAGGAACCGCCCGAGATGTTCTTCTGCCTGGACAGCTTGTACAACTGCCGGGCATAGTCCAGGTAGGCGACGTACAGAATCGTCGGCACGTCCGACTGATTCAGCACTTGTCGCACACGCTCTTCCATCGAGCACAGGTCGGCAAAGGCCGCCTGCACGTGAACGAACATCTGCTCGCGCAGGTCGTCCAGAGTTTCCTTGACCCGCCGGGTGTTGAACTTCACCTGCCATGCCCTGATTCGTTTGTCTGCGTCCCTGGCCATGATCTCCTCCTTTGTTTGAGCACGCCGATACTCCTGCCAATGCCGGAACCATGCACCAGGCATCCCGGCCTTGTGCCGGCTTGGCACCAGCCTCTTGTCCCCTCCTGTTCCCAACCCCGGTCGAACTCCACAGGCCTTTGCGGTCATCCCGGACCGAAACCCCTCGCACCACCCTGTAGTATGATTACCCGCTCGCCCGAAAAACCACCATGGAAATCGCACTCCCGGATGTCCGGAGAACTAACTCCCTACGGGTCGGATGCTTATCTCAGAGGCTACTTCCCGGCAGGCTCCGGAAAGTCACCTGGGGGGTCACCCCCGGGGTGAACTCCCATCTCAGCCCGAATCTCATCTCCGGGCTCAGGACCGAGGTCAAAACCCGGCTCAGTTTCCGGGTCAGGACCGAAGTCAGATGCGGCATCAACCGGGATTTCAGTTGCTCGGTCAAATGGCGGCTCAGGACCGGGTTCATTTCCAGCCTCAGCCCGAACCTCACCTGCGAAGTCAGGACCCGGTTCAGTTCCGGGCTCAGGTCCGGGTTCAAGTCCCGGCTCAGGCCCGAGTTCAGCCTCCAGCTCAGAACCGGACTCAACCTCGGGAGCCTGTGCTGGACCCGGGCCGAGGGAAACCATGGGGACGTGCTGCCTGTCTCCTGCCGATTCAGACTCACTTGCGTTCTGTTCCTGGTGGTCGTCCTGACCCGACCGGTGGATTTGCCGCTTCCGGCCGCAGTGGCCGGATGGCCCCTGCTGTCGCTCATCGCCTGACAGCATACCGGCACAGCCCGATTCAGCCGGGCGGAAGCCACCGCCGACGCGTCAGTCTTCTTCTATCGCGTAGATGTAGTCGGTGTTGTAGGTGCGGACGAACAGGCTGTCGTTGCGGCTGATGACGTAGTCCGGGCCGGTCTTCACCGGGTATCGCTCGACTGACGAGGCGGCCGGTCGAGAACCGATGAAAGCAAGCAGGGTGACTGGCAGAAGGCCGGCGGTCAGCTACCGAAGGGTTGAAGCGGATTCGGGCGAGGACAGACAACCGGCCCGGGCTTGCCCGGCTTCGCACGCGCCAGGAACTCCGCCAGGGCAGTAGAGATCGGCTGCCCGGTGGCATCCTGGTAGTAGCTGTACCCGGGGGATGGGTTGACCTCGAGACAGACCGCGCCCGCGGGAGCGACTATCAGGTCTATCCCCGCGAAGGACAATCCGCACTCCCGGGCGAGTCGAAGGCACTGCTTCCTGAGGGCATCGGTCAGTTCGTAGGGCTCGAAGCGCGGTGTCGTGTCTTCTCGAGCCGCGTAGCGATAGTCGGTAGCCGAGGTGAGGATTCTGGTTGCGAAAGCACGCTGCCCGACCACGTGGACCCTGACGTTCAGACCGTCCACACAACGCTGGAACTGGGTGGGGAGGCTGCGGACGGTGTCCACGCGGGAGGCAGAGCCCGCATCGAGAGTCTGGACGATTGACCGAACCGAGCTGGTGGACTTGAAGACGACCGGGCCGCCGGACGCCGCGAACTCCCGCACCTCATCCGGGATGTTCGTGACCAGGGTCTCGGGAACGGCAAACCCGGCCTGCCGCGCCAGCAACGCCTGGTATGGTTTGGAGTTGTTCGACATCATGGGTCTCCTCCGGTTGACGACCCGCGCCGGGAGGATATCCAGGAGGTCCATGAGTGAGCGAAGGAGTGAGCGCCCCCGATCAATGTCTTGTTGGGAAGCATCAGGCCCCAATACATCCTCCGGGTTCACGAGCCGGTGGTAGACACTCTGGATGTCGCTGGTCTCCACCACCTTCGCGCCGACTCGCAGCTGACCGGACACAACGCCGTCCCTCAACTGCCAGCGGAGCCGCGCATCCTCGACCATGGTTCGCTGGTCCAGCATGAGATGGTCGATTCCCAGGTCCCGAAGCGATTCCAAGAGTCGTTCTACCGGCGCCTCGTCCGCCGCGCCACAGACGAGTACCATCGGGCTAGAGCCTCTCTTTGACGAGGAATTCCACGATGGCCTCGTGCAGGCCGCGACCGTATGCCACGGCAGTGTGGACCGGCGTCCGGTTGTAACCGGCAAAGGCCCAGTTGTCGTCCGGGCCAGCGGTTAGTGAGTACTCGGCCAGTGCGAGACTCAACCGCGTCTGTATCGCACGCAGGCGACGCACAACCGGACGTGGTATATCCCGCAAGGACACCGGTGCGGGTACGCCGCTGGCGTCAGGCCTGCAGGCGAAGAACCTCCGGCCGAGGACCGCCACGTGCACCGGCCGTCCGGCAAGCACCTCCCGGACACGGAAGTGATTCCTGTTCCTGGTCAGCGCCGGAATGTCGGCGTTTCCGAGTGCTCCCTCACCGATCCACTGCTCTCCCAGGTCAGCATGCAGGGTCCTGACTTCCGGGGAGAGCAGTTCTGCAGCAACCTTGCCCGACTCCACTTCGGCAACCATCGGCACCCTGAAGCCAACCTGGTGCGCGAGGCACATGATTTCGGGTGTGGTCAGGAAAGTCCCGGCAAGCGTGTCCGGTGCCGGCGGGTTCACTACCCTGCAAGGAAGGCTTGAGAGGATAGCGAGCCAGAGGGCGTGCGCTTCCTGTGCCGCATACTCGGCATCGGTTGACGTGAACGAGTCCCACAGGCCGGGCTCGAACGTATTGATACTGCAGTAGACCCCCTCGAGTTCAGCGCTTTCAACCCGGCCGACCGGGCAGCGCAGGCTGAAACTGGCGCGGCTGTTGTCCAATCGATAGACGAGCGCCGAGTCGAGTGCGATCTCGGCGCTCGTCAGAGAAACGGCCCCGATTCCCTTGCGCTCGGCGGCATCCCGCAGCAGCAGCCCGAAATCAGTCGGGTGCTGCTCGAGAATCAGGACCAAGGCTCAGCTCGTCCGCCTAGCGCTTGCCCTTTGCCTTACGTTTCAGGTCGGGTCGCTGTTTGGCCTCGATGAACGGGGTGAGCTTCTTGACCAGTCGCTCAAGCCGGCTGGTGTGCTCCAGCAGTCCCTCGTAGGCCAGATGCAGCCGCTCGTAGGGCAGGTGATGCTCCGGACCTTCGTAGAAGTGCTTGCCCTCCATAACCGCCTTCGGTTCCTTGAACAGCTTGGGTTCGGTGATCTGTTTGGGCTCAAAGACTTCTTTGGGCTCGTGGAATTCCTTCAGTTCCTTCGCTTCCTTGGGTTCCTTCCACTCCTTGCTCGGTTTCACCGCGGTGCTGCAGCGACAGAGATACACGTTGTCGGAGAGCCCCGGTGACGATTCAGCCATGACCGGGTTGTCGATGAGACTGGAGTAGTCGTAGGCTTCCCAGGCGGAAATGAGCGTGTTGAGGTCGTCGTCCGGCGAGACGGCGAGCGGCGTACCGTCACCTCTCACCCCGGCCATCGCGGAAATCCACATCTCGGCCCACGGGTCGAAGGGCCAGCCGCCGGCCGAACTCTGGTTCCCCGGGACGGCGGCCTGGAACACGGTGTCCGTAGCCGGGCTGTTGTCCATGATGGGCTGGGAGAACGACCCGGACGCGCACTGCTCCATCGCGACCAGGAGGGTCTTGAACTGCGGCAGAGTGGCAAGGTCTGCGACGAAGTCACTGGCATGAAACACGCCGGGCCCGAAGGCGCTGAGGAACCCGCCGTTCCCGTCGAACCAGCCGTGATTGTTGGTGTGGATCAACAGGCAGTCCAGCGGCCGGATCCGCGAAGCGAGGTCGCTGATGGCGTTCTGGAAGCCGGTGCGGTTGCCCTGCCCGTTCACGACCATCCGATACGCCGAGCCGTCCGGACCGAAACCGTTCGACACGTCCGGCTCGGTCCACCCGTTGGACCAGACGGCCCGTTCGTAGTTGACGGTACCGTCGTGGTTGAGGACGTAGATGTCGGCGGGGTCGTAGCCGTACACGTCCACCAGTGTCCGGTAGAGGAACTCCAGGTCGTTGACATGGCGGCCGTTTGAGTCACCGGAGTAGAGGATGGCGTAGCGGCGTCCGCGGACCCGGAACCTGAGCGGGAAGGGCGCCAGTTTGGCGTAGGCGCTGATACGGGGCAGGTCGAACGCCTGCCTCATTCGGCGCCGTCGACGAAAGGGTCCGGCGGTCTCGCAGGTCCGAAAAAGCTCGATGTTGTCCGGCTTCTTCGACATGAAGTGAGGGAAGTTGACACGGACCTTCCGGAGGTACCTGCCGGTCTTGGCGTCGTAGAGAAGATAGTGACAGCGATGGCCGAAGTTCTTCCCCGGCTCGTCATCGACGAACACGACCTGCGTCTGCCGGTCGAATTCGAGTCTTTCGGTCTTGAGGTCGAGCGTCTCGCCTCTCTTGTAGGACCTGTGGTCCAGGTAGAGCAGGAACTCCGGGTTGCCGTCGTTGTTGCGAAGGACTCTCCGCTTTGCATCCTGCTTGATTCGGTCGAACTTGCTCGCCATGGGGCCTCCTTATGGGCCGCACACCCTGCTGTGCGATGACGCTTATGGTTGTCTCGGTCCGCGGTCTTGCGACTACGGACTCCTTGGCTGCAGTGGTTTTACCCGAGCGACAGACATGTGTCAAGCTCAAATCCGGGTCCTGCTCTCCGGGCAATTGTCAGAAAGTGGTTGCTGCGGTTTGCAGGAACAGGACCGCGCCCCGGTTCTCGCTGACTCAATCGAGGCCCGACGCGTCAGTCTTCTTCTATCGCGTAGATGTAGTCGGTGTTGTAGGTGCGGACGAACAGGCTGTCGTTGCGGCTGATGACGTAGTCCGGGCCGGTCTTCACCGGGTATCGCTCGACCACCTCGCCGGTGATGCGGCTCAGGAGGTAGAGGAAGTCCGGTTCGTCGGTGAACCCGTAACCGGTGATGATGAAGTCGCCGCGCACCTCAAAGTTGACGGTGTTCGACACCAGCGGCTGCGACCGCCAGATGATGCTGAAGTCGGTGAGGTCGATTGCGGTGATGTACGCGTTCAGCCCGCACGAGCTCTCAGCATAGGTGCGGTGGCAGTGGGAGACGTAGAGGACGTCGTCCCGCTCGACCGCCCAGCGCGTGTCCATCTCGATGAACCCGTAGTCGCCGGGTTCGTACTCGGGCGGGTACTGCCAGTGCTTGAAGTCGAGGACGTAGCGTGACTGACGGACCTTCGAGTCCATCGCGACCAGGTAGCGGGCCTCCCAGTACTGGTCCGCATAGAAGAAGAACACGGTCGAGTCGTACTCGATTGCCCGCATGAGCCTGGCCCCGAGGTGGGAGAGCGGCATGCCGTACGGACCTTCGGTCTCCCGCGGGATATCGTCTTTGCACCAGAACACGGTCCGGGGAGCGATGTCGATGTCGGGCAGGTCAAGGTCGTATTCGTTGAACCACTTCGCGTCGTCGGTGATCGAGTTCGGCTCCTCGAACAGCTTCCTGAGCCCTAACGTCGTCATGGTCTGCTCGCAGGGCCGGTTGAGCGTGTATGCGTACGGCGGCGCAGGCAGGACAGTCGGCGGCCCGATGCGCGGCCGGTCCAGGGTCGTATCAAACGACCGTGGTGCCGCGACGAGGACAGCCAGCAGAAGCAGCCGTATCATCAGGCTAGTCTAGGGCCTGGAAGGGTATGGTGTCAAGGAATCGTCCGGGCAAGAACTGAACAGTATTCCGGCCTAGTTTTCGGCCCGCGGCTCTACGCCTGGATTATCCTGAGCGCAGCGTTCATCATCGCTGCGGTCTGCTCTGATTTGAACCCGAGATGGGCGATTGCACCGGCCGGGCAGATCGCGGCGCAGTTCCCGCAGCCTTTGCACAGGGCCTCGTTGATGTGAGACACGATCTTCTCTTCTATCTCGATGAGTTCCGGGGCATTATACGGACAGGTAGCCACGCAGAGCCCGCAGCCCGCGCATACGTCCTCGTCTACGACCGAAGTCGTAGCGCCCGCTTCGTACTTGTCCTTGGAGAGAATCGTGCCGGCCCTTGCTGCCGCGGCCTTTGCCTGGGCGATTGCTTCCGGGATGTTCTTGGGTGAATGCGCCAGCCCGGCAAGGAACACGCCTTCGGTCGCGAAGTCAACCGGCCGCAGCTTGACGTGCGCCTCGAGGAAGAAGTTGTTCTCGTTCAGTGGAACCTTGAGCATCCGGGAGATGACTGCGGCATCTTCGTGCGGGACTATCGCCGGGGCAAGCACGACCAGGTCCGGACTCATAACCAGGTCGGTCTCAAGAATCAGGTCCCGGATCTTGACTTTCAAATCGTCCCCGTCCGTCTCCACAACCGGCTTCAGCTCCTCGTCGTACCTGATGAACATCACGCCCTTGTCACGGGCGCGCTGGTAGTACTCTTCGAGGAAGCCGTAGGTCCGCATGTCCCGGTACAGCACGTAGATATTCACCTTGGGACTGAGCTCTTTGAGCTTGAGCGCGTTCTTCACCGCTTCCTGGCAGCACACTCGCGAGCACCAGGGACGCTCATCCTCCCTTGACCCGACGCACTGGATCATCACGACATTCTTGAGCCTGACCAGCTTATTGGCCTGCGGGTCCTGCATCCGTTTCTCCAACTCGGTCTGGGTAATCACCCGCTCGTCCTCGCCGTACAGGTACTCTGCAGGTCTGGATTCCTCGGCACCGGTCGCAACAACGATGATGCCGTGGTCGATCTCAATGCGTGAATGCCGAGCGTCGAGTGTCGAATTCCCTTCCCTTTCCTTTTCAGCCATTCGTCCTTCGTCATTCGCCACTCGCACTTGGATTGTTGTCTTATAGTTCCCGACGTACCCTTCGACTTGCTCGATGGTCGCTGATGTATACACCTTGATTCTCGGGTGGTTCTCGATCTCCTGAACCAAGGTTTCCAGGTACTCCTGGATATCCTCGCCTTCAATCGTGTGGTACAGGTTCCTCAGGTTCCCGCCCAGCTCGGGCTCGCGCTCGACCAGTATGGCGTCGAACCCCTGGTCGGCAATCGACAAAGCGGCCGTCATCCCGGCCAGCCCGCCGCCAATCACAAGCCCCTTCTGGCACATCGGGAGCATGACTGAGTGCAGCGGCTCGAGCAATCGCGTTTTCGCCACCGCCATCTGAACCAGGGTCTTCGCCTTCACGGTGGCTTTCTCCGGCACGTGCCCGTGAATCCAGGAACACTGGTCCCTGATATTCGCCATCTCAAACAAACACGGGTTCAGACCCGCTTCGCGCAGGGTCTCCTGGAAGAGCGGCTCATGGGTCCGGGGCGAGCAGGACGCGACGACCACCCGGTTGAGCCTCTGCTCCTCAATGATACTGGTAATCTTCTGCTGGGTATCCTGGGAACAGGTGAACAGGTTTTCCTCGGCATAGACAACGCCGGGCAGTTTCCTGGCGAATTCGACGACCCCGGGAACGTCCACCACGCTCCCGATGTTGATGCCGCAATGACACACGAACACGCCGATTCTCGGCGCCTCGCCTCTGACATCTCTTTCCTCGGGGTACGTCTTGGGCACAATCGCGGTCCCCCGGGCCTCGGCCACCACGCCTTCGGCCGCGGCCGCGGCGCCCGATGCTTCCATCACGGTTTCCGGTATGTCCTTCGGGCCGCAGGCCGGACCGCACACGAATACCCCGGGCCGACTCGTCTCAACCGGCAAGAAAGTCGAAGTCTTGAAGAACCGGTGCTTGTTCAGCTTGACGTCCAGCTTGTCGGCAAGGACCGCGTTGGCCTGCCTCGGTTCGAGCCCGACCGAGAGCACCACCATGTCGAACTCTTCACTCAACTGCCTCGGACTGCCCTCCGTGGTATAGTACACGAGCAGGTTCCCGGTCTCGGGCACCTCCAGGACCTTGCCGACCCGGGACCGAATGAAACGCACGCCATGCTGGTCCTTTGCCCGGTTGTAGAACGCGTCGAAGTCCTTGCCGTGGGCCCGGATGTCCATAAAGAATATCGTCGGCTCGACCCCTTTGACGTGCTCCTTGGCGATAATCGCTTCCTTGATCGCGTACATGCAGCAGACCGACGAGCAGTACTTCCGGTCTTCCATGTCATCTCTGCTCCCGACGCACTGAATCCATGCGATCCGCTTCGGGACTTTGCCGTCGTGCGGTCGCTGGACGTGGCCGGCAAAAGGCCCGGAAGCGGCCAGGATCCGCTCAAACTCAATACTGGTCACGACGTTCCTGCACCTGCCGTACCCGAACTCGGACTTGAGCGAAGGGTTGAACTTCTCCGCCCCGTCCGCGACAATGACCGCCCCGACGTCGAAAGTAAGCTGCTGCTCTTTCTGGTCGAAGTCGATTGCATCCGATTCGCAGAACTCCTTGCAGATCTGGCATTCGCCGGTCTGCAGGTGGATGCAGTGCTCGGCATCAATCGTAGCGTAGTTCGGGACCGCCTGCGGGTAGGAAATGTATATCGCCGGCCTCTCCACCAGGCCTTCGTCGAACTCGGACAGAATCGGGATTGGCTTGTTGTGCGTGATCTCCTCGAACTTGATGCACTTGGCCGGACACACGGAAAGGCACGCTCCACAGGTCTGGCATACGTCCGACTGGACGTCGAATGCCGGCTGCACCAGTCGCTTGTCGCCTCGGCCGGTGAACCCGATTGCCCCTTTCCCCATTCGGTCGCGGCACACCCGGACGCAGAGCCCGCAGAGCAGACAATCCTCGTTCTTCGGCTTGATCCTCGGCTTCCCGACTCCCATCTCCGCAGCGAAGCGCTTCATCTCTTCGGAGTCCGGGCACCGCGCCAGCAGCAGCTCCACCATGACCTTGCGGGTCTGCTTCACACGCGGAGTGTCGGGCTCAACGACAAGCCCGTCCTGGGCCGGGTAGGTACAGGATGCGTGAATCGACCCCGGGCCACCATTCTGGCTCACTTCGACCAGGCAGAGCCGGCAGGCGCCATAGGCCGGCAGCGCCTTGTGATAGCACAGAGTCGGTATCTTCACGCCGACCTTGTCTGCCGCCTGGAGTATCGAACTGCCTGGTTCGACTTCGACCTGTTTGCCGTTGATTGTCAGGCTCACCGTGCTGTTTTCGTTGCTCATCTGTCTTGTCCGTGGTTGGGTGTTTTCCGCATCTCGTCGGTATCCAGCCTGAACCTGGTTTCGCCGTCCCGATGCTCGTATACGAAGTGGATTTCCGGATGACCGGCAATCAGAGTCACCAGTGTCTCTTCCATGTCGCCAAGCGGCTTGCGGTCAATGTGGCTGTGCTGGAACGAAGCCCGTATTTCCGTACCCTTGCCGACTTCGGAGTTGACCTCGATGTCGCCGCCGGTCTCCCGGGCCGCCTGTGCCAGCAGGGGAAGACCCAGACCCACCCGGCGCGTAGTCCTGGTTGTATAGAACGGGTCGAGCACTTTCTTGACAGTCTCCTCGTCCATTCCGCTGCCGTTGTCTTCTATCTCGATACTGAGCAGGTCCTTCTCAGTGTCCTCATTGATGCTTATCCTGATCTTCGAGGCCCCGGCCATGACCGAATTCTCGACTACATCAAGAACGTGCAAGGATAGATCTTCCATCTTCGTTACGCAGGGCCTTTCCTATTTCACTCACCGTTGCTTCCTCAACCAGGAAAACGGTCGAACTCCTGCCGATGTCATCCATGAAATGGGCGTCGGAAGATGTAATCGCAGGAAAACCGGAAGAAGGGGGTCCAAGGGGTCGAGGACCCGAGAACTCAAGTCCCGGAACCCTTTTCTTGGCCGATACCTCGACACCGTCCAGCGCCAGTCCCTCAGGGATGAACCCGAGCTGACCGATGATACCGAACCGCTCGCGGTCGATGTGGGCCGCAATCGCAAGTCCGCCAAGAGAATGGATCGTGTCCACAACCGCGTCAACCGACAGCGTGGTTGCCCCGATCAGGAGCCTGTCATTGATGCCGGTCACCTCGTCGTGCTCATCAGCCAGCACCTGCTCTCCGAAAGCCTGCTCGTCGTTGACTCCGGGCAGGTTGTCATAGATGACGCGCTGAAACTCAAACAGGCCCTTGTCATCATCGAACAGGGCGAGGATGTGCACTTCCTCCTCGGACGTGACCTCGATCCCGCCGATGACGACAACCCCTTCCTGCTCCGCTGCCTTCCTCACCGCAACTACGTTCTCCGCGGAGTTGTGGTCGGAGACCGCAATCGCATCCAGGCCCTGCCGGCGCGCCTTCCCGGCAATCATCCCGGGCAGCATCGCCAGGTCCGCACAGGGAGAAAGACAGGTATGAATGTGCAGGTCCATCTTCAGCTTCTTGAGCATCCGGTTGGCTTCGTCACTTCGTATTCCCGCGGATCCCGAGTTCGCAGAGCCTCCCGGCAATCTCAAAGGCCTGCAACCCGGTCAGCATGACCGGAATCTTCTCCTGCTCCGCTTTTGCCAGGACTTCCTGCTCTGGCTTCCTCCCGTTCACGATGATAATCCCGGCAAGCTCCTTCAGGGAAGCCACGGCTATGATGTTCTGATGGACCTGCATTGTGACCCAGACGTTGCCCTCCCGGGAGTTGGCCATCACATCGCTGAGCAGGTCGCTCGCATACCCGCCGCTTATCTCCCGGTCAAGATCGCCGGCCGGAGTAGCCGTTTCCAGGTTCAGTTTTTCTACGATCTCTTTGAGTTTCATGATTTGCCATCCAGGTAGACAATGGCCTCGAGCGTCGTCCCTTTGCCGACCTCTGAGACCAGGCTCATCTCATCGGTGCAGTTCTTGATGTTGCACAACCCCATTCCGGCCCCGAACCCCATCTCCCGGATCCAGTCAGGGGCAGTAGAAAAACTGGGCTGCATCGCCTGCTCAATGTCGGCAATCCCGGGCCCGGAATCCGACGCGGTAATCGTAATCCGCTCCGAACAAACCGAGATCGAAAGCTGCCCCCCGTCCGTGAACACAATGATGTTTATCTCCGCCTCGAATGCGGCAATCGCTATGCGGCGCACTATCTCGGGCTGGATGCCGAGCCGATGCAGCGCCTTCTTGAGCTCGCTTGCCGACTGGCCGGCACGGTCGAAATCCTTGCCTTTGATGTCGTACCTGAGGACCAGGTTCGTCTTGTCCGCGACAATGTCCTCGAAGATGTGACTTGCCCGGTACCGGTGGATCTCTTCCTCGTGGTACTCGACCTCCAGCTTCCTCAGCAGGCACTTGATGATATCGCCTTTGGTGAGAATGCCGACCAGCTTTCTCCCGTTCCGTTCGACCACCGGGAAGCGACCAAACCCGTACTGGTCGAATTTCCTGACAGCATGGACCAGTGGCTCGTCGGCGTACAGCGTTTCCGGATCCCTGGTCATCTTCTGCTCGATGAGAACGTCCATTTCGCCCTGGGCAAGGCACTTGATGAAATCCTCGATGCTGATCAGCCCGACCACCTTCCCTTTGTCCACCACCGGAGACCCGGAGAAACCCCTGTCCCGCATCATGTCTCTCAGGTCGTGAATCGCCTGTTTCGGACTCACCGTAACCACGTCCGCGACCATCGCATCCCTGACCCTGAGCTCATAGGTCAGCTCCTGGATCTTGGTGAAACTTCTATTCTCGGTCATTCCTCTTGCTGATGTCAAGGTAACCCAGACCGGTGAGCCCTTTCTCGAACAGCCTGCCGCAACTCACGAACATCGGCAGCCGGGTTGTCATCAGAACCTGGCCCTTCTGCTCGGCCAGCTTGATTGTCGCTTCATCCGGCTTCTTGCCGCGGATGAAGCAGATCGCGTGGATGTCCGCCACGTCAGCCGTGTAGATGACCTGACGGTTCGCCAGTCCGGTCAGGAGGATTGCGCCCGGCTTGGCGAACGCCAGGACGTCGCTCATCAGGTCGGAAGCACAACCGATTTCCACTTCGGTCTTGAGGCTATCCTGGCCGGTTATGACTTCCGCCTCGATGGTCTTGCTGATTTCTTCGAGTGTCATTCTTGCTTCTTCTTCCGTTTCTGTATTGGTTTCCGCCTGCCGGTCTCGGCATGGTCGTGATCGACAGGCGCCAAGTTCCCGGTCGTCACCACAACCGCGTCGAACTTGCAGACATCGATGCAGACCCCGCACTTGATGCATTTGGCCTGGTCTATGCTGTGGGGTTTTTTCTTCGTCCCGGTGATAGCCTGGGAAGGACAGTTCTTTGCGCACAGCGTACAACCGGTGCATTTGTCCTTGTCCACCCCGTACTCTATCAGCGCCTTGCATACTTTGGCCGGGCACTCCTTGTCCCTGATATGGGCGACGTACTCGTCCCTGAAATGACGCAAAGCACTCAACACAGGATTGGGTGCGGTCTTCCCCAATCCGCACAGGGACGCTTCCTTGGTTGCTTCTCCCAGTTCCTCCAGGAGTTCCAGGTCCCCTTCCTTCCCTCTCCCCTCGCAGATGTTCGTCAGGATCTCATGCATCGCTGCGAGTCCTTCGCGACAGGAAGTGCACCTTCCGCAGGACTCGTCCTTGGTGAACTCAATGAAGTACTTGGCGATATCAACCATGCAACTGTCTTCATCCATCACGATCAGGCCGCCCGATCCCATGATTGCACCCGCTTCCTGCAACCGTTCATAATCCACCGGCAGGTCGAGCATGCTCTTCGGGATAACACCACCGGACGGGCCGCCGGTCTGGACGGCCTTGAACTCCCTTCCGTTCGGAATCCCGCCCCCGATGTCGTAGACGATCCGGCGCAGGGTTATCCCCATCGGCACTTCCACCAGCCCGGCGTTGTTGATGTTCCCGGCCAGAGAGAATACCTTGGTGCCTTTGCTCTTCTCGGTCCCGATTGCGGCAAACCACTCTGCCCCGAAGTTGATTATCCGCGGCAGGTTCGTCAGGGTCTCCACGTTGTTGATGACCGTGGGTTTTCCGAACACCCCGCGCTGAACCGGGAAGGGAGGCTTCTGGGCCGGCTCCGCCGGCCGGCCTTCGATCGAGTGAATCAGTGAGGTTTCCTCCCCGCACACGAATGCGCCGGCACCCCGGAATATCTCGATGTCGAAGTCAAAGCCCGAACCGAATATGTCCTTCCCGAGCAATCCGTACTCCCTGGCCTGACCGGTCGCACCAATCAGCCGCTTGATCGCCAGCGGGTACTCAGTCCTGATGTAGACGTAGCCTTTGCTCGCCCCGATTGCGTAGGCGGCAATCAGCATCCCTTCAATCAGTGAATGGGGATCAGCCTCGATTATCGACCTGTCCATGAAGGCACCAGGGTCGCCCTCATCGGCATTGCAGATGAGGTACTTGGGTGTGTTCGGGTTGCTCCGGCAGAACTCCCATTTCCGGCCGGTCGGAAAACCGGCGCCGCCACGACCCCTGAGTCCTGAGTCCGCTATCTCCTGGACTACCTCCGCGGGGGTCATGTCCTTCAACACCTTTGCCAGGGCCTTGTACCCGTCCCTGGCGATGTACTCATCAATCTGATCCGGGTCGATTATCCCCCGGTTCCAGAGCGCGATCAGTCGCTGGTCGCGATAGAAAGGGATATCGTGCAGTTTCTCAATCGGGTACAGGGTTTCAGGATGGGCGTACATCAGGGACTTCACCGGCCGGCCCTTGAGCAGATGCTCCTCAACTAGATGAGGGATATCTTCCTCTTTGAGGAACTGGTAGACCACGTCGTCCGGCTGGACTATCAGCGTCGGGCCTCTGGTGCAGAGCCAACTGCTCCCGGTGAGGATGACCTGGATTTCGTCTTCCAGGTTCTGTTTCTTGATCTCCTCTTCAAGCCGCTTCCTGATTGCCAGGGCCCCGACCGAAACACACATCGTGCAGGTACAGAGCATCACGTTGGTTCGATATACCTTCATTCCAATTCCGATTGCCGAATGTCGATTGTCGAATGGCAGACTCTGCAATCTGAAATCCGTAACCTGCCTTCTGCCCTATCTATATCCATCTGTGGTTTGCATTCTGCCTTTTGCACTTTGACTTCTGCCTTTCCCTACGGCACCATCTCACTGCCGAAAGCCAGCGCGTATTCCTTGACGATCTCACCCGAAAGGACGTGCTTGACGAATATCTCCTTCGCCTTGTCCGGAGTCAGGTCCACGTATTTCACCGGCGGCTGGTCCTGGACTTCAACCGTCATCATCGGCTCCCGGCTACACAGACCGGCACAGCTCGAAGTAATCAGGATGACGTCCTTGACGTCCCGCTCCTCGATTTCCTTCATCAACGTGCTCATGACGGCCCGCGCCCCGGCAGCTATCCCGCAGGTGCCCATGTGGACAATGACTTTCGCTCGACTGCTCCCTTCACGAAGGGAAATCGTCCGCTTCACCTTCTCGGTGATTCTCGCCAGGTCCTCAGGCTTCAACTTTGACATCGCCTGCCTCCTTGTAGCGCTTGATCAGCTTCGGGATATGGGACAACCGGAAATGGCCATGCAGGTCCTCATTCACCACCACAACAGGGGCCTGACCGCAGCATCCGAAACAGGATATGGTCTCAAGCCCGAACATCAGGTCCTCGGTGGTGCCTCCCACTTTGATATCAAGCGCTCTCTCAAACGCCTCGAGAATCCGATTCCCGCCTTTGATGTAGCAGGCCGTCCCCATGCAGACATTGATGGTGTATTTCCCTCTCGGTTTCAGGCTGAACGCATTGTAGAAAGTCGCTATCTGGTAGACCAGACTCAGCGGCATGTCGAGTTCCTCGGAGACGTAGCGCAGTACGTGTTCCGGGAGATAGGAGTAACTGATGTTGATGTCGTGCAAGGCCGGCAGCAACGTACCTTCTCTGTCCTTGTACTCCTCGATAATACTCCGCATCCTCTTCAGATCGTCAGGTTCGAGCTTCACTTCGACCTTCTCCGGGTCGAGGTAGATTGCCTTCGTCACCGGACAGTTCTCCACGCACAACCCGCAACCGGTGCATTTGTCCTCGTCAACATAGCGGGGTTTCTTCTTCACTGTCACCACGAAGTTGCCCGGAGTCCCGGTCAGTTCCGCAAGCTCGGCATTGGTGATGAGTTCGATATTGGGATGCCTGCCACAATCGACCAGCTTGGGCGAGACGATGCACATCGCGCAGTCGTTCGTCGGAAACGTCTTGTCCAACTGCGCCATGGTCCCGCCGATAGCCGGGGTGTTCTCGACCAGGTAGACCTTGAAACCCGAGTCGGCAAGGTCCAGCGAAGACTGAATTCCGGCTATCCCGGCGCCGACGACAAGCACGGCACCCACCGGTCTGGAATTCCGGTCGCCGGATTCCGATTGCCGGGTTGCTATTCCATCACTCGTCATTCGCCATTCACCATTCGCGGGTTACTCTTCCTTCAGGAGCTTGCGGACGTGCTTCACCAGCTCCATAGCTTCGACCGGCTTGTCCATGAAATCGTCAACCGGCAGCCAATCGGCATCTCCGGCCGAACCGCCGAAGTCAAACGGGTACTTCTTGTCAACCGCGGTGAGCATCAGGATCGGTATCTGCTTGGTCTTATCATCTGTCTTGACCTTGCGGCAGATCTCAAACCCGGTATCCATCCGTGCCATCATTACGTCGAGAATCATGAGGTCCGGCAGTTCCTTCTGCAACTCCTCAAAACACGCATCAGGACTCATCGCCCTTCTTGTCTTGTACCCAAAGCTCTCAAGAACATTCGCCGTTGCCTCGAGAAAACTCGGGTCGTCATCCACAAGCAATATCGACTTCTGGTCAGCCATTTCAGTTTCCTCCCGCTTCATCAGAGCCACTTCCGGCCGGCGCGCAGTCACGGATACGCAGGGTGAAAGCGGCGAATTTCCCCGGTTCCTTGTTGTCCGGGTCCATCGCATACCGGTCCGGGTTCTTCCTCAGCATTCCATGAGTGATGAACTTGTCATTGAGGACGTATCCGGCATCCACCGTAACGCTCCCGTTGTGCATCGCAGCGATCTTCCTCACCAAGAACAAGCCAAGCCCGGTCCCGCCGATACCGAGGGTATCGAATCGGGCGTATTCGTCGAACACCGCTTCGAACTTGTCCTCGGGAATACCTATGCCTTCGTTGGTGATTGTGAACTCGAACCCGTCATTCCATTCCTTCAACGTCGAGCGGATTGTCGTATTCGCGGTTCCATATTTGATTGCATTCTGTACCAGGTTATTGAACGCCACCCGCACCAGCCGTTTGTCACAGACCACTTCAAGCCTGTCGCATTGGTCGCAAATGAACTCCATCCCCTTCACCCTCAGCGAGGATTTGAGGCGCAGCGCAACCTCATCGACGATGTCCCCGATGGTAACAACGCGGGGACCGAATGCGAGCTGGCCGGTTCGCACCTTTGAAGACGCAAGGTAGTTCCTGACCATATCCTGCATCAGATTCAGGCTGCTGAGCGCACCCAGCAACATCCGGTCGTGCTTTGCCTTGTCGAGCCTCCGGGATACCTCGGGGTCTGTGAGCGCGCTTATGTTCATGACAACGGTCCCCAGAGTTGCGCTGAGTTCGTGACTCACAAAGCCGATGACCCAGGTCAAGTGGCGATTCAGTTTCTCGCATTCACTGCACAGGTCGTCCTCATCGGAGAGACCGGCAAGCCTCGTCTTCTGTTCCTTCATCTCTCCGTGCGGCTCTTCGGAGGGAAGGAATGACTCGGGCCTGTCCTGCCTGCTCGCGGCCCTCGCCTTCTTCTTTTCCGCAACCGACCCGATCAGGGACAACATGCCTTTCTTGTCTCCCTCGGACTGGACCGCGGGCTCAATGTATCCCTGGTCCACCGCCTCGGCAAAGACCTTCTTGGCCAGGGTTGTTCTGATTATGGCGGTGGTATATCCATCCGGGGAGCCGAGACCGCCCACTGAGATGTCCGCGAAGTCATTGGCGAAATCCCGACAGGTAAGACAGGCCGGTCTGGCGATATCCTCGATCTCGTCAAACGGCACGCGAATGGTCACGCCGGACTTCATCATCAGTCTGAAGTCCTCCTTGACATTGATCTTCAGAATGTCCTCAGGATTGATGTGGTGCTTCTTCACGAATCCCTTGTCCATGAGATCTTCAAACGCGAAACACTGCATGCAGAACAACCCGACAGTGAAGTAGATTGTATCTGCCGGCAGGATATTCAGGACCTGCATCTTGCGCACCGCCATGATCTGGCACGGAGTGCCGACAACCGCCAGTTTCGTGGTCCGCTTCGGTCCGAACATCCTCACCACCGGGAGAATAGGCACGTAAGTGGAGTACTTTTCTCCAACCGCTCCAAGGTGCGATGATTCGGTGAACTGTGACCCGGCCGCCTGGATAAGCTCTTCACGGGTGGTAGCAATCTCCGGTGCGCGGTTGAACAGTCCGGTTCTCTTCGCAACTATCGCGCCGTCGATGGTCTTGCTTTCAAGCATATAGGCGAGCAACGCAGTAACCACGCCGCCGTCGGTCGCAACCTCGGTAATCTTCGCATCGGTTGCCCGCGCGGAAACGATATCCCGCAGGACACCAACCGGAGCCGACCATCCGAATTGCTCTTTGACGTCTTCATTGAGCTCCTGGGTCTGGGGACAGATGAGATAGCATATCCCACACCTGAAGCACTTGTCCGGGTCTGTATATCGAGGCAGATTATCGGTGCAGTGGCACATCTCAATTGCCCCGATCCGGTGGGCGGTACAGAAAGAAACACACGCACCGCACTTGTTGCACAAGCCCTTTTCCACGACATCCGTGAGAAGGTCGTCAAAGCTCAACTTGGTGCTCTGCTTCATGCTTCCATCCACACCCGCTGCCGGCAGTTCATTTCGCGCTGAACCTGCCCTGGACCATGGCCTCGATCTTCTTCTTCTGTCTGGCACCGGGCTTGATCAGGTACTCCACCAGATTGCACCTCAAGTCCTGGGTGAACCGGTCGAGTTCATCCATCTGCTCAAGTCGTTCCCTGGGCGCAAATCCTTCTTCGACCGCCATCTCCCGCAATACGCCCATGACGTCGGCGAATTTCACATTCTGGGGGCAGTGTGCGTAGCAGACATAGCACCTGACGCACATCCAGATGATATCCGAGGACAGGACTTCCTTCCTCATGCCGAGGATAGCCATCCTGATGATCTTCCTCGGGTCATAGGCCTCGTTGACTTCTGAAACCGGGCAGCTTGCGGTGCAGGTACCACACGAGAAACAACGCTTGAAGTTTTCGGCACCGGGCCGTGCGGCGATTTCGTGCTTGAACTTCGCGTCAAGGTCACTCAGATATATTTTGTCCATTCCGCCTCCTGTCAGTACTGCTCCGGCAGTTCCTGCAGCTCCGCATAAGAGAACACCGGCCCGTCAGCACACACGTACTTGGACCCGATGTTGCACCTGCCGCACTTTCCAATCCCGCATTTCATTCTTCTTTCGAGCGAAGTATAGATTCTCTCCGAAGGGAATCCAAGGTCAAACAGGACCGGCAGGGTGTACTTGATCATCACCGGCGGGCCGCACACTACGGCCCAGGTATCTTTGGGGCTGGGCGCCACTTCCTTTGTCACGGTCGGAACGAACCCCACCCGCTTGTCCCAGCCGGGTACTTCCTTGTCGATCGTAAGGTGGAGATTCAAGTCATCCCGCTTTGCCCATTCGGCCAGTTCGTCACGATAGAGGAGCAAGCCGGGCCGTCGCGCTCCGTAGATAACCGTGATGTCAGCGAAATCCTTCCGGTGCGCAAGCATGTAGACCACAAGCGACCGGAGTGTGGTGAACGCGAACCCGCCGCTGACAATCACCACGTTCTGACCCTTGAATTTGTCCACCGGGTAGTGATTCCCGAGTGGCCCCCGCAGGCCGATTGTCTCGCCCTGCTCCAGGTAGTGAAGCGCAGTTGTGACAACCCCGACCCGGTTGATCGTGAATCTCAGGAATCCCCTCTCGGTCGGCGAAGACGCGATTCCGAGCGGGGATTCACCCTTGCCCAGGATGGACAACTGGCAGAACTGGCCGGGCAGGTAGTCAAACGCCTGTTTCTCGTCGCAGAAACCCAGGTCCAACGTCCTCAGGGTTCTGTCATCCGACTCTTCCCGGATGCTGTTCACGGTCACAGGGATGGGAACGTAGCTGTTATCCGGCATCTATGAACCTCTTGATTATGTCGCGGATGTCAAGATTGACCGGGCAACTCCGGATGCATCTGCCGCATCCCACACATGCGATCTCGCCGTACACATCGACGAAGTAGTTGAACTTGTGCATCACCCGCTGCCGGAGTCGTTCTTTCCCGGTCGGTCTCGGGTTATGACCGGCTGCTTCCTTCGTGAACTGAGGAACCATACACGTGTCCCAGATTCTAATTCGCCTGCCCTGGCTTGTACCCGGTATCTTCTCGTCCTGAATGTCAAAGCAGTGGCAGGTCGGACACAGGTACGCGCAGACCCCGCAGGAAAGGCACTTCCCGGCGAACTCATCCCACAACGGGCTGTCCCATGACTTGTCCAGAACCATCTTGATGGATGAGATATCAACCTTGTCATCCATTGATGACTCGGCACGCTCTCTGATGCCGGCCGCCTTGCTCAGGTCGTCGTCGGCAGGTTTCTCATAGGAAATCCCGTCTGAACTCTCCAGGAAGCCTTCCCCTCTCTCGCTGCAGGGCTCCACCAGCAAGGCACCACCGATATCAGTCAGCACGATGTCTGAGCCCTGCTTGCTGAACGGACCCAGGTCCAGCCAGTTACAGAAACAACTGGCCCGCGGTGTATTGCAGCCCACACTGATTATGAGCGCATTCTCGTATCGCCGGGTCCAGCAGGAATCATCGTATTTGCCGGTGCCGAAGACCTTATCCAGCATCAACAGACTCCTTGCATCGCACGGCCTGATGCCAAGAACCGCAATCGGCTTGTCCGGACCCGACGGGGTCGCTGTCTTCCCGTTGTCATACGTGAGTATCGTCTCAGTCTGGGGAAAGAAAATACCTTTGCCCGACTCGTCCGTGTTCAAACAGTCCAGCCTGAGCGCACCGGCTGACTCCACCTCGGCAAACCGGGTCAGGCCATTGGCGTTGACCGGGCCGAACAGACGGTACTTTGAGAGCAACGCGGCAACGAACTTGTCAAGTTGCTTCTTGTCCAACTTGAGGATATCACTCACAGGATGAACTCCTCTTCGTCTTCCTCTTTGAAAGCCGCCATTGCCGGGGTCTCGTCAGGATCCAAACCGGAAGTGTACCCGAATCTCTCCCGGATTTCCTTCTCGACCTTCTTGTTCAGCAACCCCAGGTTGATACCAAGAGGACAGGCCCGCTCACACGCTCCGCAGTCAACACACCGGCCCGCAGTGTGCAGAACCCGCACAATGTGAAATATCATCGTATCGGACAGGTCGATGCTCTTCCCGAACCACTGGGGATTACTCTGGTCAACAAAGCACTCCTCGCAATAGCACATCGGACAGGCGTTCCGGCAGGCGTAGCACCTGATGCACTTGGAGAGCTCCTTCTCGAAGAAGGCCCACCTCTCAGAAGCACCAAGCTTCTCGAACTCGTCGAGTTCCTTGCACTCAGGTTCCTGAGACACAGCCGCTTGCGGCTCGGTTACGAACACGTCGTGTACCGGCGGGCTCGGATACCGGCACCGATTGCAGGAATCCGACAGAACATCGGCTCTGTCCAGGGCAACTTCGAAATCCTTCCCCTTGAACACAACCTTCTCACCTTCAATCCGGTACTCGCAAACGTCCCTGCCTTGGGTCTTGTCGCAAACCTTCCTGTTGTCGAGCACCCCCTGACAGGGAACACCGATTATGAGAACGTCCTCGCGCTTGACCTGGCTCTCTGCCATGTACTGAACCGCTGCCCTGCCGTCACAGCCCTTTGCCACGATTCCCACTCGCCCACCCCCGGCCCTGCCACACTTCTTCAGGTACTGGGTCAAGTTGTTGCCGCAGGTGATGTCGAAAATCAGGCTGTCCGCATCCTTCTCGTCTTCAACAAAGATTGGCGTCGAGCGAAGCGCCGAACTCCCCCGGGCATACCCGATCACCCGGCAGACCTTCTGCTCCTGCAGCAGCTTCCTGACCATTTCTCTCAGCACCTTCTCAACATCCGCCATGTCAGCGTTCCATCTCCGGAAGCTCGATGTTCTTCACCAGTTTCCTGGCCGGACCGAGCCTCCTCACGTCCTCGGTGACCTTGGTGATGACCTGGGCAAACTTCTCGCCTTCACCGGCCGACACCCAGGAGAACCGGACCCGACCCGGGTCCAGGCCCATGAATTCCAGAACCGTCTTCAATACGGCGAACTTCCTGCGAGCCACGTAGTTGCCCGAGATATAGTGGCAATCTCCGGGGTGGCAGCCCGAAACCAGGACCCCGTCAAACCCGTTCTGGAGGCACTTGAGAATGAATATCGGGTTGACTCTGCCTGAACAGGGAATCCTGACAACCCGGATATTGGGAGGGTACTGAATCCTTGAGACCCCGGCAAGGTCCGCTCCGGCGTACGAGCACCAGTTACACAGGAATGCCAGTATCTTGGGCTGCCAGTCCTTGTGCTGTCCGATGGCACTTTCTGCTTTCGCGTCAATCATGTCGTTACCGCGCTGATCGCTTCGAAAATCTGATCGTCGGTGAAACCCTTCAGGTTGATAGCACCGGATCGGCACGACGCCGCACAAGCACCACAACCCTTACACAGCGCTTCATTCACTTCGGCGACCGTCTTCACAACCTTCGACTCCGTGGTCATGTCCTGCAACTCGATTGCGGCATAGGCGCAGGCTTCAACACAGACACCGCAACCGGTGCAGCGGTCGGGACTGACCCAGGACACCGTGCCTTCCACCTCGATGACCTTCTTGCTCAACACGGCCAATGCCCTTGCTGCCGCGGCCTTTGCCTGGGTAATCGACTCGTCGATGTTCTTCGGAGAATGGGCGAGTCCGCACATGAAAACCCCGGCGGTGGCGAAATCGACCGGCCGCAGTTTCATGTGGGCTTCCAGGAAGAAACCCTCCTTGTTCAACGGCACCTTGAGCATCTTTGCCAGGTCCTCGTTCTCTTTCGGAGCATCGATGGCGGCCGAGAGCACAACAAGGTCTGCCTCGATCACAATCTTCTTGTCGAGCAGGAAATCCACCAGCTTGATCCTCAGCCTGCGATCCGGGTCGTCCTTGTCCACCGGTTCGAGTTCAGGCTTGTGGTCCAGATCATACCGCTCGAATACTACGCCCAGGTCTCTTGCCTGACCGAAGTACTTCTCAGCCAGGCCATAGGTTCTGATGTCCCGATAGAGCACATAGACATCCGTGCCGGGCCGCTGTTTCCTTATCAACGTGGCGTTCTTCACCGCCTGACCGCAGCATACCCGGCTGCAATAGAGCCGCTCTCCTTCCCGGGAGCCGACGCACTGAATCATGACTACGGTCTTGCATCTCGGGAAATCGGCAATCCGCTCCTCAAGCTCAGACTGGGTAATCACCCGCCGGCTCTTTCCGTACAGGTACTCGGCAGGCACTGACTCACGAGCCCCGGTGGCAACAATGACAACGCCGTGGTCATAGGTGACTTGCGAATGTCGAGTGTCGAGTGTCGAGCTACTCTCCTCTTCCCCCTTTGCCATTCGTCCTTCGTCATTCGGAACTCGCAATTCAAAGGTCGTCTTGTAATGCCCGATGTAGCCTTCGATACTCTGCAGCCTGGCGTTCTTGTGGACCGTGATCAGCTTGCTGCCTTCCACCTTCCGGATAGTGCTGCGCAGAAGCTCCCGGGGATCTGCGCCGTTCAATGTGTTGTGGATCCCGGTCAGGTTACCGCCAAGCTCACTCCCTTTTTCTAGGAGGCAGACTTCATACCCGGCGTCAGCCATTGCCAGAGACGCCGTCATGCCGGCCAGCCCGCCGCCGACAACTACGGCCTTCGGGTTGATATCAATCGGCAGTTTCTGGAGCGGAGACAGATTCCTTGCTTTGGCAACGCCCATCTCCACCAGATCCCTGGCCTTGGCGGTTGCCAGTTCAGGCTCGTGCATGTGTGCCCAACTGCACTGATCCCTGATGTTCGCCATCTCAAAGAGGTACTGATTCAGACCGGCCTCTCTGAGCGTTTCGCGGAACAACGGCTCGTGGGTCCTTGGGGTGCACGCGGCAACCAGAACCCGGTTCAGGTTGTGCTCCCGGATCTTCTCTTCGATCGTATCCAGGCAATCCTGGGAACAGGCATAGATGACGTCCTCGGTGTATTCGACATTGGGCAGAGTCCCGGCAAACCCGGCGACGTCCTTGACATCCACTACCCCGGCGATGTTGATCCCGCAGTGGCAGACAAACACGCCGATTCGCGGCCGCTCGCCCACAACGTCCTTCTCTTCGGGGAACTCCTTCTTCGAAACCTTCTCCTGCCGTTCAAGGGCCAGGAACCCGGCGCAACTCGCCACCGCGCCGGAAGCGGACATCACCGATTCCGGGATGTCCTTGGGCCCGTTCGCGGCGCCGCAGGCAAAAATGCCCGGCCTCGTGGTATTGAGCGGCTCAAACGGAACCGCCCGACAGAACCCGTACTCGTCCAGCTTGACATCGACCTTGTCTGCAAGCTCAGCCATGTCCTTGCGCGGCTCCAGGCCGACCGAAAGCACAACCAGGTCGAAAACTTCGGTGTCCCGCTTGCCGTACTCCCGGGTGAAATGCAGCCTCAAGTTGCCGTCATCAGCAGGCGTGACTTTCGCCACCCTCGCCCTTGTGAACTCAACCCCGAACTGCGATTCAGCCCGTTCGTAATACTTATCGAAGTCCTTGCCGAACGCCCGGATGTCCATGAAGAAAATGGTCGGCTCGATTCCCTTGCTGTGCTCCTTGGCAATGACCGCTTCCTTGATTGCGTACATACAGCAGACCGAGCTGCAGTAATCGTGCTTCCTTTCCAGGTCCCTTGAGCCCACGCACTGGATGAACGCGACCTTCCCGGGCTCCTTCCCATCCGACGGCCGTACAACGTGGCCCTTCTGAGGCCCGCTTGCCGAAAGCATCCGCTCGAACTCAATCGAGGTCACCACATTCGGATACGCCTTGTACCCATACTGACCGTACCCCACCGGATTATGCGGATCAATCCCGGTTGCCAGCACGACTGCGCCACAGCTCAGGTCAATGAACTTATCCTCGTCCTTGAAAATGATTGCATCCGCTTCGCAGGCTTTCTCACACAGCCTGCACACCCCTTTGGTGAGCTGCAGGCAGTGCGCCGCGTCAATCACGTAGCTCGACGGGATGCTCTGGGCAAAGTACCGGTATATCGCTTTGCGCTGTCTCAGTTCCACATCGAACTCATCGGCAACCTTGACCGGGCACTTTTCAGCACAGACTCCGCAGCCGACGCACTTATCCGGGTCCACGTACCGGGCGTGCTCCTTTATCCGGCAGTTGAAATCGCCCGCCGTGCCTTCCACTGACACAAGCGACGAACAGACGTGAAGCGTGACACCGGGATGCCGGGCGCACTCACTCATCTTCGGGGAAAGGATACAGATTGAGCAATCGTTCGTCGGAAAGGTCTTGTCCAGTTGGGGCATTCGGCCGCCAATCGACGGGGTCTGCTCAAGCAGATGAACGTCGGCGCCCAGTTCGGCAAGATCAACCGCTGCCTGGATGCCCGCTATCCCGGCGCCGACTACCAGTACCGACTTGCTGGAACTCTTCACACTCAGACTGCCATCCTTTGCTCCGCGATGCTGTTGACTATCCGCTCGGTCAGGTCTGGAATCCTGGCCTCCATCTCCGGGCCGCAGCCCTCGTGGAACGTCAGGTTGTCCTCTACTTCCACGGCGTATATCTCGACTCGTTCCGGGATTTCATACCCCAATCCTCTGCCGAGTTCAATCGCAGTCCGTAGATTCACTCCGTGCGTGTGCGAAGGCGCACCTGAACCGCCGATGTCTTCCAGGTTCAGTCTGCTCAGGGTTCCGGGAACTCCCGCTTCCGTCTTTATCGAGTCGATCATGATGAGTCTATCATACCCGACAATGTAGTCCAACAGCCGGATTCCGGACAGGCTTGCTTCCATAACGTCCACATCGGGTAGGCACCGTTTCCTGATCTCGCTCGCTATCCTGATGCCTACCCCGTCATCCGTGAGGATCGGATTCCCGATGCCGATGATAAGAGTCTTCATCCTTTCCGCAACGTCTGTATGACATCTCCTTCAGGATTCCTGATGTTCACCTCAAGCGGCATCTGGCCCGGCAGACTGTGCGTTGCGCAGGCAAGACAGGGGTCATAGGCTCTGAAAGCCATCTCCACCATGTTGAGAAGCCCGTCCGACACCTTGCCGCCCTTGATCAACGCCTTCGCCGCCCGCTCAATGGACATGCACATGGCGGCAGAATTGTTCAGCGTGGCGACCAGCAGATTGACTTCGGTGATAATGCCTTTCTCGTCGGTCTTGTAATGATGGTACAGCGTGCCTCGCGGTGCTTCCACCACTCCGATTCCAACGTCTGGCACCGCGGTCGGGATGTTCCTCACATTGGGGTCGAGGATTTCCTCATCCTGAGCCAGCTCCAGAAGCCTCTCCGCCGCATAGAGCAACTCAACAAGCCTTGCCCAGTGATAGGCCAGGGTGTTGTGTGCCGGTTTGCCGCCCAGGACGTCGTACATCTTCTCATACTCCACCTGGGCAAGCGGTGTTGCCATTCCGTCCGATGCATTGAGTCGAGCAAGGGGCGCCACCCTGTATACACCACTGTCCTTCCCATCGACAAAGCCCTTCCAGCCTACCGCTTTGAGATACGGGAACTTGATATAGCTCCACGGCTCGACCCGTTCCTCGATATGGTCCAGGTACTCCTGGGCCTTGAACTTGACGAACTCCTTGCCTTCGGGGTCAACCACCCGGATATCGCCATCGTAGAAGTTCACCTTGTTATCACTGTCCACCAGTCCCATGTAGTAGGTCTCATGCTTGTAGATGTCCCCGACAATGACATCCACGTACTCCTTGTTCTTGAGCACGATGTCCTCAAAGGCCTTGAGCGTGAACCTGGCAAACTCGACCGCATCCTTGCCGGTCTGGATGTACTCCTGCCGGTCTTCCTTGGTGACTCCTTTGGACACGCCTCCGGGAAGATTGCACACCGGGTGAATCACCCTGCCGCCCTGCTTCGTAATGACGTCACGCAGCTTCTTCCTGGTGCTGATGACCCGCTTGGCGGCATCGAGCCCGACCTTCTGAATCACACCAAGGATGTTCCTGTCTGCTGCGGGTGCCTGGGGCCCGACGATGAAATCAGGCCCTCCGAGAAAGAAGAAATGGAGCGCGTGGTCTTCTGCCATGAAAGCGGAATTAATCAGCTCCCTGATCTTCCTGGCAGCCGGCGGCGGCTCAACCTTGTACAGGTCATCAAGCGCCTTGCCCGATGCCATGTGGTGAGCGGTGGGACAGACCCCGCATATCTTGGGAGTGATTCGCGCCATCTCCTCAGCCATGCGTCCTTCGGAGAACTTCTCGAATCCCCTGAGTTCAGGGACCTGGAAGTACGCCTTGCTTACGTCCCCGTTGTCATCGAGGAATATCTCTATCTTCCCGTGGCCTTCGAGCCTGGTTATCGGGTCAATCGTTATTCTTCTCGCCATTGTCCGTTTTCCTGTTCGCGGCTCTGCCTTCTGCACTTTGACTTTTGACTTTTGACTTTTGCACTTTTGCACTTTATCCCCTCCTCACCCCATCCTCTTTCTTCTCAACATCGACGCCGGCAGACTGTACATGTAGAAAAGCCCGGCCGGGTCATCTATCTGCTTGACCAGGCTCTCCACCTCTTCCTCTGTCGCCTTGTCCTCGTCCTCGACGCCGAGTATCGACGCAATCGCGGAGACCATCTTCAAGCCCTGGTCCAGGACTCCCTTGGTCGGACCAAAACACCCTCTGCAAGGCATATTCGCATTGATGCACCTCTCGCCGCATCCGCCTCTTGTCGCCGGTCCGAGACAGATAATCCCCTCCTCGAGAAAGCACTTCTCCGGGTCGGCGATGATTTCATGGGGTCTCTTGATGGCCTTGATGCTCAGCTTCTCCGGCTTGCTGTCTTTCCTTGGGCAGGTATCACACAGGGACTTGTCCGGCGCGAGCACCGCGCCTTTATCCGGGAGTTTTCCCTCCAGGATGGCGGTGATTGCGTTCATAATCAGGTCCGTCGGCGGGGCACAGCCGGGCAGATAGTAGTCCACGTCGATCACCTGGTCGAGGGTATACACCGTATCATAGAACTCCGGAAGCGTAAGCTCTACTCCGTCAACCTCGGTCTTCTGCTGAGGATAGACACCCTCCGGGTTCTTGACTGAAGGAACGTCCTTGTAGACCCGCTTGAAAATCGTCTCCCGGTCCCAGAAGTTCGCCAGTCCCGGAATACCTCCGATGTGCGCGCAACT
>CBDUZK010000004.1:0-27860 GCA_965371675.1 uncultured bacterium
CGGGCGTAGAGACGTTCCGGGCCGCCCCATCGGGCCTCGAACGCGGGCTGGATCCCAAGCACCAGGCCGAGGTTTGCAATCCGTCGGACCAGGTCCGGGTCGAGCAGCTCCGCGTGTTCGATCCGGTGTCGCAGCGGGTTCATGTCGGCTTCGGGTTTGATTCGTTCGTGGCACCGCACGACCTGGTCGACCGCGCGGTCGCCGATGGCATGCACTGCAGTCTGCAGGTCGTTGGTGTGGGCCTGTTGAATGAAAACGGATAATTCGTCGTCGTCGAAGTAGCAGATGCCGTTGTTGTCCGGGGCATCCGAATAGTCGTGGCTCAGGGCCGCGGTGTGGGAGCCGAATGAGCCATCGACCAGCAGGCAACCGCCTATGCGGGGCAACCCGAACCGGTGAACCATGTTTACGTTGCGGGTTTGCAGGAACGGTACGGCGTGGACTTCCATGTCGGCGAGGCTGTCGAGTATTCCGCGCCAGCCGGTTTCATCCAGGTCATCCGTGCCGACCAGGGCTCCGATGGTTGTCACGCCCTGCTCGGCTGCCGCTTGTGCGGCGAGATGCAATGCCCTGTGGATGGTGTCCGGTGCGAGCAGGCGTTTGAATCGACGGGATGCCTGTTCGTATGCCCGGCCGCGCAGCACGCCGGTTTCAGGGTCAAGCCCGTTGGCCGGGTGTACGAGCAGGTCGGATTGGACCAGTTCGAGCCCGGCAGTGTTGACTACTGCTGAGTGGCCGTCCACACGGTAGACGAGCATGGGTACGTTGCTCTCGATACTGTCCAGTTCGGTCCGGTGTGGGTAGCGGTGTTCGGCGAGTTGGTCCGGGTTGAGATTCAATCCGAACAGGACACCGGACGCGCGTCCTGTCTCGATACCGTCTTGAAGTCGGGCCAGGACGTCAGCAATCGACGTGGCGGTTTCGAGACTTGTGAACAGGCGTTTGAGCCCGAGTTCCAGCGGGTGGGTGTGACTATCGATCAGGCCCGGCACTATGAATCGCGGATCGGACGAGGGGGAGTCCAGCGGCCGGATCGAGGCGATGCGGTTGTCCTCGAATCCGATGCGACCATGGAATGGCCTGGCGTCAGGGTCGGTCAGGACGAGACCGGTCAGTGCGGCAGGGTCAGGCATCGTTCCGTTCCAGCGTGGCGATTGTTTCGATGTGCGCGGTCTGCGGGAACATGTCGATTGGGTCAACTGATGTGAGCTTGTAGCCCGAGCCGACCAGCTGCTTGAGGTCGCGGGCAAGCGTGGCCGGGTTGCAGGAGACGTAGACGATGCGTCGGGGGGTGAGCGCGGTGATGCCCTTCAGTGTGGCCGGGGAGCATCCCTTGCGGGGTGGGTCAAGTACCACGACGTCCGTCTTCCGGACGTCGGTCAGGGCACGTGCGACATCACCGACGATGAACCTGGCATTGCCGAGCTTGTTGTCGCGGGCGTTGAACCGGGCGTCCTCAACCGCAGGGGGGAAGGTCTCTATACCAATCACTTCGCGAACGGAACCGGCCAGGTTCAGGGCAATCATGCCGACACCGGAGAACAGGTCGAGCACTCGTTCGGTTCCGGTCGGCGCAACCCGCTCGGCTACTTTGCGGCAGATTGTCTCGGCCTGGGACAGATTCACCTGGAAGAATGCGCCGGCGGATACGCGTAGCCGGCAACCGGCGACCGAGTACGTCAGGTTACCATGGCCGGCGCGGGACAGGAACTTGTCGGTGACGACGCGGTTGGATCGGTCTGGATTGACGTTCTGCACGACCCCGACCACGTCCGGCTGGTCCATCAGGGTCTGAACCATGGCTGGATCCAGACTTCGATTCCGGGTAACCGGGATCACGAGCAGGCCGTTGCCGGCGTCACGCACGAGCAGGTGATGGAGGGTGTTGGAGTGCTTGTGCTCGTTGGAAGCGGCACTGTCCGCTGCAGCGAGCCAGGCGAGCGTTGCGGCGCGCACCCGGTCAAACGGGGTCGGGTGCAGGAGGCATTCCGATACGTCGAGCAGGTCGTGCGTGCCGGCGCGGAGGAAGCCGATGTGCGGGTCGGCACCACCGCCGATTGTGTACCGGGTTCGATTGCGGTAGTGCCAGGGCTGCGACGCGGGGACGGTCGACGCCACATCGATCTCGATACCACCGATGCGTCGAAGCGCATCGACGACAATCTCCCGTTTCGCGGTGAGCTGGGCTTCGTATGTGAGATGCTGGAGCTGGCATCCGCCGCATTGTCCGAACCACGGGCAGCGCGGTTGAATGCGGTCGGGCGACGGCTCAATCACATCCTGGATTCGGGCGACAAGGTAGTCCCGCTTCTCGACTTCGACTCGCACCCGCAGTTTCTCGTGTGGAGCGGCCAGCGGAACGAACACCTTTCTTCCGCCCACCTCGCCGAGTCCGGTTCCGCCCGCGACGATGCGGTCGATAACCAACTCGACTACCATTTCGTGATGATGAGACGGACGACTTCCCCGGCGAGCTGCTCCAGGACCCGGGTTGTTGCTTCCTCCTCCGATTCGCCATTCGGGTCGTACGTCACACGGACGGACGTGTTGCCCTTGTAGAAGCTCTCGGAGTGAATCCGGTCCTCCGCCTCGATTCCGGCGGCCACCGATATCTCGTACGCGGTTATCTCCTGTGAACCTTCGTACGCGGTTGCGTTCCGGGAGTAGGATGTTATCCGGATGGCCACCGCGAGGTCGGCGTTGTCGAGTGCGGTGGTCCGCAGACTGCGGTCCTGTTCGAAGGCGTCCTCAAGTATTCCTGAGAGTTCATCGGCGATGCCGGGACGGGTTGTCGAGTTCTCGACCGGCTGGATGGCGACCGTGCGCAGATGCGGCGGAAGCAGGGATTTGGCCGAGTAGCCACAGCAGTTCAGCGCCAAGACGGCGATGAAAGCGGCGAGTACCAAGTAGCGCACGGTGCATTCTCTACGATTGCCATCGGGTGTCAAGCATTCGGCTGCTGTCGGCGTCGCACCGATGGCCGGGCATCATCCTTGACAGTTGAGCTATCTGTTCATAATCTAGACCTGATGATTGGCACTGTATCTGTTTCCAGGTCACGTAGACTGGAATCAACCACACAAGGATCTTGACCGTTTTCCCGACCACGGTCATTGCCATGGCGGCCTTCGCCGCTGCCGCGGTCGTATTCTTCCTTCTCGGGCGCATGAGCGTGCAGCGCAGAACCGCTCGGCTCGAAGCACGCGTGATGCGGGCGGAGCGGGCCGGAAGCCGGGAGGTTCTTGAGCGATTGCAGGCGATGCGCCGTCATCTTGGTGTGCTCTACATCGACGGACTCCCGGCGACGGGCAATCGCAAGCTGGAACGTCTGTTTGTCAGTGGCCTGGGGAGCGCCGGGCGCATGCAATGGGACCGGGCCGCGAAGGACTGGCAGGAGGCGCTGCAATTCGCCGATGGGAGTGAAGCGGCCGCGCTTCGTTTCCTGTGTGCCGGGTGCCATTTGATACGTGGTCGGTACGACCAGGCACGGAGCGAGCTTGAGGGTTGCATCGAACTGGCCCGTCACAATTCGGACCGGGTCGGGGTTGTGTCCGGGCGGTTCGCGCTGGGGATTCTCGAGCGTGACGCCGGGCAACCGGATGCTGCCCGGGGTCATTTCTCAGCATGCGTCGGGTTGTGGGCGGAACTCGGGGAGGTGCGTGAGCAGGCGCGCGCGAGCGTGCGCCTGGCGGAACTGTTGGAACTGAGCGGCGACATGGATGGTGCCTTGAGTCTGCACCGGGACGTGTTGCGCTTCTGTGGGCAGTTGGGTGACGATGCCCGGATGGCAGGCCAGTACGGTACGATTGGACGCATGCTGCTGTTGCGCGGCGACCTTGACGGCGCACGCGTCTCGTACGAAGACGGACTGCATGTGGCGCACAAGACGGGCGACCGTGCGATTGAGGCGGAGTGCCTGGCGGCAGTCGGCCGGATTCACTTGAGGCAAGGCAGCCCGAAGCGTGCCCGTGAGGTGCTGGAGCGAGCTCTCAAGTGGTTCCGGGATGCGAACTCAGAGCCGGCGCAGGCGGAAGTCCTGGTTGACCTTGCGCATGCCTATTGCGGGGTCGGCAAGCGCGACGTCGCACTGGAGTACTACGAGCAGGCTCTGTGCCTGGCCCGCAAGGCGGGCGACAAGTCCCGGCAGGCCGCGAGTCTTGTCGGCATGGCCCTGGCGAGTCGGGAGCATGGCTTGTACGAGAAGTCACTGGAACTGTTGACCGAGGCGGTCGAGTTGGATCGCGACGGAGAGGACCGGTCCAGCCTGGGGAAGCATCTGGTGGCGCTGGCGTTCACGCGGCTTGAGCTGCACGATACGGACCGAGCCCGAGTTGAACTCGAAGAGGCGCAGGCACTGGTCGGCGACGAAAGCGAGGAGGAAACAGGGGTCTGGATCCAGCTTGGATTTGCCCGGTTGTTGCGCAGTGAGGCGAGATTCGATGAGGCGGCCGAGCATCTTGGCGGCCTGTCCGTATCCGGAGATACCGCTGTCGGTGCGCTGTTTCACGTCGAGGCGGGACTGACGTACCTGGCACGACGTGATACCGTATCCGCAATCCGAGAGCTTGAGCGGGCGGCCGACGTCCAGCGAAGACTGAATGACCGCAGAGGGTTTGGACGCAGCCTCGTCAATCTCGGCACGGCGCTTGCCGCGACCGGTGAGCTCGACAAGGCGACCAGGCTTGTTGAGGACGGGGTAAGCAGATTGCATGCGGCCGGCACGCGTTCGGATGAGGCCTGGGCTCTGCGGGCGCTGGCAGAGGTGGACCGGGCCCGTGGCCGGATGCGCAGCGCACGCCAGAACCTGGAAAGGTCCCTTGATTACGTGCGCGGCGCGGGCGATCACTGGGGCGAGGCCGAGACACTGCTGGTTCTCGGGCGACTCGCTGTGGTCGAGCGTGACGTGGCTCAGGCGAAGGTTTTCTTTGATGCAGCCCGGCGGGCGTTCGTGCAGTTCGGGGCGGCGCGGCGGATTGCCGAGGTCGATGAAGAACTGGCCCGGTTACCCGAAACCGAGTCCGGTGTGAAGTTCCTGGATTCGGATACTCTCGGCCGCTGATATTGACTGTGAATCGGGCACGGCTAGAATTGGCCGTGCGAAGGGCGATTAGCTCAGTTGGTTAGAGCGCTGGTCTCACATACCAGAGGTCACAAGTTCGATTCTTGTATCGCCCACTCGGTTGCGGCAGCCGGGCGATGATGCCCGGCTATTTCCTGCGACGGCGGACCGGGACCGTCTTGCGACCATCCCAACGCAGGCCGAGTTGTTTGCGGTAGCGGCGCCGTTGGAGCGCGCTGAAGCCGAGTTTGTCACATGCCCGTTCAAACGTCATGCTCCTCCCGGTCAGTTTCCGTAGTCTGTCCAGTCGACGCAGGCGTTGAATGCGGCCGGCCGGCTCGAGCTTGGGGCGGACGAGACGGATGGCTTCGCGTACGTGGTAGTCGCTCACACTGTAGCGCCTACCGATGTCGGCGAGTGATTCGCCCTTGTCGTGGAGTCGCGCCATCTCGCGGCATTCCTTCGGTTGAATCGTCCGGTGCCAGGCGCGGACCCGGCGGCCGGGTTTGATCTTCATCCGGGGGACCAGTTGTCGAATGCGCTCACGCGAACAACCGATGAGCCTGGCGAGTTCGGCCTGGGTCATCTTTGCGACTCTCTTGCCGAGCTTGTTGATCTTCGCGAGGGCGGTCATGGGGTTCTTCTTCATGTTTGGTCAGCCTTTCATTGGTTGTTGCTGATGATTGTCTTCACGGTGCCGGTCCTGCCATCGGACGATTGCGCGGTGGCGAAGTACGAACCGGCGGCAAGCCCGAGGGAATGTAGGTCGAGTCGCACGGATTGGTCCCCGGCGATTCCGGAGAATGTCCTGCCGGTGTGTCGCCCGACACAATTGAATACGGACACCCGGTATGCCGTGCCGGGAGACAGGTCGAGCAGGATCACGCCGGCCAACGTCTGCGACCGTACCAGTGGCTGTCGGGCTGCGGGACGGTCGGCTTCGGCTACCGGCGAGGGAGGGTGTCCGTCGAACGCATACAGGTGGTTGAGCTGGTTCGAATGGTCCTGCAGCCCGACCGTGACATCGGCGCGGTTGTCGCCGTTCAGGTCGGGTACACCGGAGACGTCGTAGACCCGCTCGTTGAAATCGTAGTGCCAGAGGACGTCACCGTCGCTGCCATCGAATACCTTGACTACGCCGTTGCCGTCGCCGAGGCAACCGGCCACCACCTCGGGAATCCCGTCACCGTTCACATCGGCCAGCGTATCCACGCTCCAGACATCACTGCCGACAGGTCCGTTCCACAGGAAGGAACCATCGGCGCCCGAGAGCATGTAGACGGAGCTGTCCCACGAGCCGACAATAACGTCGCCGACCGAGTCATCGTTCACGTCACGTATCGGCACCAGCTCCATGATGGTTCGGCCGACGGCGACGCCCCAGATGAGTGTTCCGTCGGAGCCTTCGATGCAGTAGACCGAGTCGGCCCAGCCGCCGGCAATGCAGTCGTCCGTTCCGGAACCGTTCACGTCCGTGATGTGTTCAACGTCTGAGACCGAGTTGTCGGTCTCGTATGCCCAGAGCGAATCGCCGGTGCGTCCGGAGATGCAGAAGACCCGGTTGTCGTAGCCGCCGCCACCGGCCGCGACGAGGACCTCCGGGGTCGTATCACCGGTGATATCGACGAAGGGGGCCAGGCTTTGGACCCCGTCGAAATCCGGGCGGAATGCCCACAGGCTGTCACCATTCGCGCCCGACAGGGCAATCGCGGTGCCGCGGCGGTCGCTCCCCAGTCCGCCTGCGCCGGCGAGCACGTCAGTAACGCCGTCGCCGTCGATGTCGACCGGCGCACCGTCGGGAGTTCGGAAGCTTCGGACGCAGTAGCACCAGCCTCGTTCCTGCCCGAATGGAAACGTCCACAGGTTTGTGCCGGTGGCGCCGTCCAGGGCGACGCAGGCTCGGCCCGGGGAGATGTACGTACCGACCGTGCCGAGAAGAACGTCCTCGATACCGTCGCCATTGAGGTCGCCGGCATGGTCGAGCCCTTTGTTGCCCCAGGTGCCGTAGGCCGAGAGCGTGTCCGCAGTCCACAGGCTGTCCCCGGTTCGGCCGGACAGGCAGTAGACCTTGCGTGGGTCGGATGGGTAGTTGGCGTAGTAGATGGCCGCGACGACTTCGGGCAACGAGTCGCCGTCGATGTCACTGATTGCGATTGTGCTGTAGATGCCGTCCGTTCCATGGTGGGACCAGATGACCTGGCCCTGCGGTTGAGCGAGTGCGCTGATGCTCATGACCGACAGGAGCAGGAGCGCGCGGCGCATCAGTCCCGGATCAGCGTTTCAGTGCCAGCTTGCATACCCTGAGGTTGCCGGCGCTGTCGCTCAGCACCGCGAAGTAGAGCCCGCTGGGCAACTGGTTGCCGACGTCGTCACGACCGTTCCATGCGACCGTGTGGTTGCCGGCTGTCATCGGGCCGTTGTGGACCATGACCCGTCGGGAACCGGTCAGGTCATAGATGTCGAGGCGGACGGCGCCGTCCCGGTTGAGCTGGAACATGATGGTGGCGCGACCGGGCGCAGGATTCGGTTCGACGGTGATGCCGGGTATGCCGTTGGGGATGAGGCGATTGCCTTCCTCGATTGCCCCCAGACCTTCGACGAACTCGGCGTCGTCGACGTAGACGATGCCACCGGAAGGACTGCCGCTGAAGCCGTAAGTCCGCAGGGTGATTTTGGCCAGGGCGACAGTAGCCGGCGCGGTGTCGGTCTTGACCAGTCGCTGCCAGGTGTGGATGGCCGAGTCGGTATAGACCGTCCCGGAGTGTGAGATGTAGGTGGTTTCACCGCCCGCTGTACTGTACCAACTGATGCCGATACCCCCGCCGGCATTGATGTCATCGTCGTAGAACCAGGCGTTGAGGGTATAGGGTTGACCGGTGGTGACCGGGACGTACTGCTGTTTGACGCCCTGGTTGTTTCCGGTTCCCTCCACCATGCGGGTGAGCTTGACCGCATAGGGGGTTGAGCGCATCGGGTCGGCGCTCTGGTTGACCAGGGCGTCGGCCGTGTCCTCAACAATCCAGTGGGTCGGCTGCGTCGGGTTGTCCCAGTCGGTGAAATCCCCGTTTTCGAGCAGATTGGCCCGGACCCCGGTGGCGGCGAGCAGGGCGAGAACCACGATTGCGAACAAGAACCTGCCAGACCTCATCTTAGCCTCCTTGCGGCGAAAGTGCCGGCCCGCGAACGGTTAGCCGGCAGTGTGAATCTTCGAAATGCGGAGCCGGGTCTGCTGCTGTCGATGCCCCAGCTTGCGCCGGTACTTCTCCCGGCGGCGGAACTTGAAGACCGTTATCTTTTTTGCCCGCAGGTGGTCGACGACTTCGGCCTCAACGTAGCTGTCCGGTACGTTGGGGTGACCGATTACCGTGTCGTCTTCGGTGCGCAGGAAAAGTACGTCGTCGAGTCTGACCGACGAGCCGGCCTCGGCATCAAGGCGCGGGACAGTGACCGTCTCGCCCTCCTTGACGATGAACTGGAATCCTGATACTCGGACAATCGCGTACATACTATCCTCCCAATGGTCCAGGTTCGACTGGTCCGGGCGTGGCCGGTGCCGCGGGCTGACCTGCCGGCGGACGCGTCGGAGCGGCCGGCCGTTTGGACTGTTGGGCCGACATCAGCACGAGACCGACTGACGTGAGCATGAACACGACCGCAAGGACTGTTGTGACTTTGCTCATGAACGGGGCGCCACCGCCACCGCCGAAGACGGCCTCGGATCCTCCAAGGATGGAGGCCATGCCGCTCTTCTGCGGCTGCTGCATCAGGATTACGAGAATCAGCAGCACCGCAACTAGCAGGTGTAGAAATATAAGGACTCCGTACATTGACTCAGCTCCTTTGTTGGGCAAGACTAGCAGAGATACGAACGAAGTCAAGGATGAATGGCTCCCTGGGAATCGAAGTAGAACGCAGAGACACCGGACTGATCCTGCATGCCGGTCCGGCAGACATCGCTGCCGGCCTGAAGCAGCCGGCTTGCCGTAAGCCTTCGTTCGATTGCGATGAGGAGTGCTGCCTTGGAGGGGAGTTTCACCATTCTCCGTGTTCCTGAACGGAAATCCGAGTCATATGAATCGTCCTCCTGGCCGGCTGAGCGGTTGTGCCACTCCGGCCCGTTGATAGTCGTTGCTCTGCAGTCCAACGTTGACACACCGGACCGAATTGGCCGGTAAGTCGCTGAGTGGTCATGTCTTGTTTGCTATGGCGTCCCGGGAAGGTGTTAAGCCTGAGCAGGAGCGATGCCGGTCGGGCGTAGACTTCAACTTCTGCGTCGGGCAGGTGGGATTTCCGACTGATACTGCTGAGGCCGGACATAGAATCCAAGTGCCCTTTGTGCAGTCAAACTAATCAGTAGGAGTTATTATTACTGATTCTACGAGTACCAGCCAGAAGCCGCGAGGCATCAGGATGACGGCCCAGCGCCGGTTGATCCTGGCGGAATTGCGTCGGGTGCGTAGCCATCCGACCGCAGACCAGGTGTACGAGCTGGTGCGGCGCGAGCTTCCGCGGATAAGCCTTGGAACGGTATACCGTAATCTTGATGTTCTGGCTCGGACCGGGCAGGTGCTCAGGGTTGGCGGGGACTCAGTTCAGATGAGATTCGATGGCCAGACGCACGCTCATTGTCATGTCCGGTGTACGCAGTGCAGCCGGGTGGACGACATTGAGGCGGACCCGGCGGTTGGTGTCGAGGAAGCGCTGAGGAGCAAGACCGATTACCGTTTGACCGGGCATACCATTGAGTTCTACGGGTTGTGCCCGGCATGCCGGAATGGCTGCAAGAAACCAGATCCAGACAGGAGGAAAGACGCATGAGCCTGAAGAACAGCAAGACCGAGAAGAACCTGTTGACCGCGTTTGCGGGTGAGTCGCAGGCACGCAACCGGTACACCTACTTCGCGAGCAAAGCCCGCAAGGATGGACTTGTGCAGATTGCGGATGTCTTCGCGGAGACAGCGGACCATGAGAAGGAACACGCCAAGCGGTTGTTCAAGTTCCTGGAGGGTGGCGATGTCGAGGTGCAGGCCGCATTCCCGGCCGGAGTCATCGGCGCGACCGAGGAGAACCTGGCCGCGGCCGCCGGGGGCGAGCATTTCGAGTGGACGGAGATGTACCCCGGGTTCGCGAAGGTCGCGGACAAGGAGGAGTTCGGCGAAATCGCGGGGGTGTTCCGGGCGATTGCGGTGGCCGAGAAGCAGCACGAGAAACGGTATGTCGGCCTGCGCAAGAACATCCTCGAAGGCAAGGTGTTCAAGCGTGACAAGCTAGTGGTCTGGCGTTGCCGCAACTGCGGCTACCTGCACGAAAGTCCTGAGGCGCTCGGCAAGTGCCCGGCGTGCGCGCACCCCCAGGCGTATTTCGAACTGCTGGGCGAGAACTGGTGATGGGGAGGGATGATGACTGATCGAATCGGAGTCGTGACTATGGGTGGCAACCCGCTTACCCTGATCGGTGCCGAGTTGAAGCCCGGGGACCGGATGCCGGACGTCGCACTGGTTGACAACGACCTCAAGGTGGTGAACCTCGCGTCTTTCGCCGGCAAGGTGCTGGTGATTTCCGCGGTGCCGTCGCTGGATACGCCGGTGTGTGATACGGAAACCCGACGGTTTAACACCGAGGCGGCCGGGCTGGGCGACGACGTCCGCATCCTGACTGTGAGTATGGACCTGCCTTTCGCGCAGAAGCGCTGGTGCGGCGCGGCGGGAGTGGACCGGGTTGTGACCCTGTCCGATCACCGGACCGGGGAGTTCGGCACCGCGTTCGGCGTGCTGATCAAGGAACTGCGGCTGCTTGCCCGGGTGTCGTTCGTGGTTGACCGGGACGGGACGGTTCGCTACATTCAGACGGTCGAAGAGATCGGCAAGGAGCCGGACTACGATGCGGTCCTGACGGCGGTCAAAGGACTGACCGGCTGACGTTTCGGGAGGAATGATGACAGAGCAGAACCAGGCTCCGTGGTGGAAGTGCGGGGAATGCGGACATACGCTGCAGGCAGCCGAGCCGCCCGAAGTGTGTCCGTCCTGCAACACGAAGTGTGAATTCAGGAATGTGACCTGCTACACCCCGGAATGCGGGATGAGCGGGCCGGACCCGCGCCTGCTGGGCGACGACAAGTAGCCGGCAGCGCGGGATAACGGAGGAAAATCATGGCCAGGAAGCTGGAAGTCTACAAGTGCGAAGTGTGCGGGAATATCGTCGAAGTGGTGCACGGCGGCGCGGGTTCGCTGGTGTGCTGCGGCAAGCCGATGAGGGTCCAGGACGAGAACACGACCGACGCGGCCCAGGAAAAGCACGTGCCGGTTGTCGAGAACACCGATTTCGGGTTTGCGGTCAAGGTCGGGAGCGTGGCGCACCCGATGGAGGACAGGCACCACATCGAATGGATTGAACTGCTGGCGCACGGCAAGGCGTATCGGCAGTTCCTGAATCCGGGTGAAGCGCCGGAGGCGGTGTTCCATGTCGACGCGGAGGAAGTGAGCGCGCGCGCCTACTGCAACGCTCACGGCCTGTGGAAGAGTGAGTAGGGATGGTCCCGAAGAAGATTGAAGCGGCTTTCAACGAACAGGTCAAGTATGAGTTTGAATCCGCGTACCTGTACCTGGCGATGGCGGCGTACTTCGACAGTGAAGGGTTGGACGGGATGGCGCGTTGGATGCGGATCCAGACCCAGGAAGAGATGACCCATGCGATGCGGCTGCTCAACCACCTCCGGGAGCGGGGCGGCCGGGTCAGGCTTCAGCAACTGTGGGAGCCGCAGCTTGATTGGAGTTCGCCGCTTGCGGCGTTCGAGGCGGCCTACAAGCACGAACAGTTGATAACCGGGCGGATCAATGAGCTGATGACGTTGTCGCGCGCGGAGCAGGACTATGCCTCGCAGAGCCTGCTCCAGTGGTTCGTGGACGAGCAGGTTGAAGAGGAAGATACGTCCTCGACGATTGTCGACAAGCTGCGACTGGTGGGCGGCCAGGGCAATGGCCTGCTGATGATCGACCGCGAGCTGGCCCAGCGCCAGTTTACGTTGCCGCCGGACTTGGTCGGGCTCTACGGTCAGGCCCCGGCATAAGGCTGATGACTGCGAAATGGTCTGAGGACAGACAGGAGGTCAGGTGAACGCGAGCAGCCTGCAGGCGGTTCGAATCAGCGAGCACGTATACTGGGTCGGGGTCATCGACTGGGCAGTCCGTGATTTTCACGGGTACGCCACCAGCCGCGGCTCGACCTACAACGCGTACCTGGTGATGGCGGACAAGGTCACCCTGGTTGATACGGTCAAGGCCCAGTTCCGGCACGAGATGCTGGCACGAATCAGTTCCGTGATCGACCCGAAGAAGATCGACTACGTGGTGTCGAACCATTCGGAGATGGACCACACCGGCTGCCTGCCCGAGGTGCTGGCGATGGTGAAACCCGAGCGGGTATTCGCATCGAAGATGGGGGTGAAGGCAATCGGCCGCCACTTCCACGGGTTGACCGGCATCGAGGCGGTCGAGAACGGTAGTTCGCTCAGTCTCGGGAACCTGACCCTCAACTTCCTTGAGACCCGGATGCTGCACTGGCCGGACAGCATGGTCGGCTACCTGGTCGAGGACAAGCTGCTGTTCGCACAGGACGGGTTCGGGATGCACCTGGCTTCGACCGAGCGGTTCGCGGACGAGCTGGATCCCTCGGTGCTCCGGCAGGAGGCGGCCAGGTACTACGCCAATATCCTGCTGCCGTTTTCCGGGTTGATCACGAAGCTGCTCGCCACAATCAAGGAACTAGGGCTGGAAATCGACGTCCTGGCCCCGGACCACGGACCGGCCTGGCGCAAAGGGTTCGATATCCTCGGCTGGTACGGCGAGTGGGCCCGGCAGAAGCCGACGATGAAGGCGGTGGTGGCCTATGCCACGATGTGGAACTCGACCGCGCTCATGGCCCGGTCGATTGCCGATGGCCTGGCCGCGGGTGGGGCGAGTGTCAAGATGATGCCGGTCGGGCCCGCGCACCGAAGCGACATCGTGGCTGAACTGCTGGACGCCGGTGCGTTCCTGGTCGGGTCGCCGACCATCAACAACAGCATGTTCCCGAGCATGGCGGACCTGTTGTGCTACGTGCGTGGCCTGAAGCCCTTGAACCTGATCGGCCAGACATTCGGGTCATACGGCTGGAGTGGCGAGGCGTGTGGGCAGATGCGGCCGTTCCTCGATGACATGAAGGTCGAGTTGGTGGGTGACCCGGTCAAGGCCAACTACGTGCCGGATGATGCAGCGCTTGCGCAGTGCCGGGCACTGGGCGGACAGGTCGCGGCGAGAATGAAGCAAAGCGCGGCATGAGTGACGAGAGCCGTGCCGGCAATTGACCTGACCGCACTCTGGTCATTGACCTATGGTCTGTACGTGGTTGCGGCCCGGGACGGAGACCGGCGCAACGGCGCACTGGTCAATACCGTGATTCAGGTTGCCCAGGACCCGGATGTCGTCCTGGTCTTCAGCCTGAGCAAGAAGAACCTGACTCACGATATGATTGTCAAGACCCGGAAGTTCGCAGTCCAGGCGTTGGAGAAAGACACGCCGCTGGAGTTCATCGGCATCTGGGGATTCCGAAGCGGCCGGGATTCCGACAAGTTCGCTGGTGTTCAGTATCGGGACGGTGTGACCGGCTGCCCGGTGGTGCTCGATCACACCTTGGTTTCGCTTGAAGCCGAGGTGATCGACACGGTTGACTGCGGCGGGCACACGCTGCTTGTCGGCCGCGTGGTCCGGGCGGAGAAGTTGATGAAGGGCGAACCGCTGACCTATGCCTACTACCACCAGGTGAAACGTGGCAAAACCGGCAGGAATGCGCCGGGCTACAAGGCCAGCATTGCGGAAGATGTCGTGAGCAGCGAGAAAAGGAGTGAGAAGATGGAGAAGTACGTGTGCAAGGTTTGTGGCTACGTGTACGACCCGGAGAAGGGTGACCCGGACAACGACGTCGAGCCGGGAACCGCGTTCAGTAGCGTGCCGGCGAATTGGGTGTGCCCGATCTGCGGCGCGGGCAAGGACCAGTTCGAAGCGGCGTAGGACAGGTAACAGTTCGGCCGCCGCGGGAGAAGCTGCCCGCGGCGGCCTTTTCTCTGTCCGGATTCCGGGTGGCTACTGCGCCTTGCGGGTCGCAGAGCCGCGTCGATACTCGGGTTCGGCCCGGTCGGTGATGACCGCGGGCGTGATGATGCACTCGACCACATTCGACATTGACGGCAACTCGAACATGATGTCGAGCATGGCGTTCTCGAGCACCGCCTTGAGTCCGCGCGCGCCGGTCTTGCGTTCCATTGCCTGACTGGCCACGGTGTCGAGCGCATCCGGGGCAAAGGTCAGCTTCACACCTTCCAGCTCAAAGTAGTAGGCGTACTGCTTGAGTAGTGCGTTGCGGGGACGGGTCAGGATATCAAGCAGCGCGCTCTTGCTCAGGCTGTGCAGGGAGGCGATGACCGGGACCCGGCCGGCGAACTCGGGAATCAGTCCGTACTGGATTAGGTCGTCGGGTTCGACCAGGGGCAGCAGGCTGTCGATGGACCGATCGGCCCGGCTTCGGACGTCGGCCTTGAACCCGAGCGCGGAGGAGTGGACCCGGCGTTCGACGATCTTCTCCAGCCCGTTGAAACTGCCGCCGCAGATGAAGAGGATGGGTCGGGTGTTGATCTTGATGTACTGCTGTTCCGGGTGTTTGCGGCCACCCTGGGGCGGGACGCTGGCGGTGGTTCCTTCGAGAATCTTGAGTAGCGCCTGTTGCACTCCTTCACCCGATACGTCGCGCGTGATTGACGGTGAGTCGGCCTTGCGGCAGATCTTGTCGATTTCGTCCAGGTACACTATGCCGGTTTCCGCCTTGGCGACGTCGAAGTCGGCGGCCTGGAGCAGGCGGAGCAGGATGTTCTCGACGTCCTCGCCGACATACCCGGCTTCGGTCAGGGGTGTGGCGTCGGAGATGGAGAACGGCACGTGCAGGAACCGGGCAAGGGTCTCGGCGAGCAGGGTTTTCCCGGTGCCGGTCGGGCCGATCAGCAGGATGTTGGCTTTTTCCAGCTCCGGTCCCTTGTCCCGCGCGTTGACCCGTTTGTAGTGGTTGTAGACCGCGACCGATATCACGCGTTTGGCGTGGTCCTGACCGATAACGTACTGGTCAAGGTGTTCCTTGATGCGCGCCGGCGGGGGGAGTTCGATTGGCGTCACCGGAGCACGGTTCTTCTCCTGTTGCTGGAACAGGCCGAACACGGTCCTGGCGCAAGGCTCACAGATGCGCGAGCGCCGGCTCTGGATCAGGTGGCCGGTAACGGATGCGGGACGGCCACAGAAGGAACAGCGCGGGGCGTTTGGCCCGGCGGGCGGTCTCGGTGGTTTGGACCCAGGTTGTCGTTTCGGGCCGGGCGGTTTCTCTTTCATGGTTTCGGATTGAGCGTCAGGCGCGCTTCGCAATCACTTCGTCAATCAGGCCGTACTCCTTGGCCTCGGCCGCGGACATGAAGAAGTTGCGGTCCGAGTCTTTGTCGACGCGCTTGACCGTCTGGCCGGTATGGTGTGCGAGAATCTCGTTCAACTGCCGCTTGAGCCTGATGATTTCCCGGGCGTGGATTTCGATATCGGTCGCCTGCCCGCCGACGCCGTAGGCGGACGGCTGGTGAATCATCACCCGGGCCCGGGGGAGGGCGGACCGCTTGCCGGGTTCGCCAGCGGCGAGGAGCAGCGCGGCGATGGAAGCGGCCATGCCGATACAGGTGGTCGCGACCTTGGCCTTGATGTACTGCATGGTGTCGTAGATGGCGAGCCCGGACGATACCACGCCGCCGGGTGAGTTGACGTAGAGATGAATGTCCTTGTCCGAGTCCTCGGCTTCGAGGAACAGGAGCTGGGCGACAACCAGGTTGGCGATGTTGTCGTCAATCGGGTACCCGAGAAAGATGATGCGCTCCTTGAGCAGGCGCGAGTAGATGTCATAGGCGCGTTCACCGCGGCCGGTCTGTTCAATGACCATAGGTATCAACATGGGTTCTCCTTTTTCCACTACTTGGACGCGGTTTCTTCAGGTTCGGGTTCCGGTTCGGCCTTGCTCGCGTCCGGCTTGCCGGTGGCCGGGTCGCGCACCTCGGCCTGCGCCAGGACGAAATCCATCACCTTGTCGCGCAGCATCCGACCGCGGAATGCCGGGTTGTCAATCAGCGGCGCGATTTCCTCGACCGGCTTCCTGACCTGTTCCGCGAGGGCCGCGACCTGCCGTTGTATTTCCTCGTCGTTGACCTCGAGCTTCTCGGCGTCGGCGATGTTGACCGCAATCATGTCGAACCGGGCCCGACGCGTCGCGACCTGTTTGAGCTTCTCGGTGGTTTCGGCGTCATCGGGCAACTCGTACTCCCGGCGCAGTCGTTCGAGGTTGGACTTGACCCAGGAGTCGGGCGGCTCAAACTCGTGCTGTTTGAGCAGTCGGTCGAATACCTGGTTCTTCAGGTCGTTCTCCACCAATTGCGCCCGGTCGTTCATTATCTGGTCGTTGGTATCCTTGCGCAGGGCGTCGAGGTCGTCATACCCGAGGTCGAGCGCGAAATCCTCGTCCACTTCAGGTACGGACTTCTCCTTGACCTCGCGGACCGTGAACTTGAAAGTTATCTTCTTGCCGGCGAGCGTCTTCTCCGGGTGGTCGGCCGGAAACTGGACTTCGACTGCGCGCTCTTCGTCTGCTTTCACTCCGGCCAGACCTTCATTGACTTCAGGGAAGTTCAGCTTGTCACCGAGTTCAAGCATCATGTTGGTCTTCGGGTCGGCCACTTCCTGCTCGCCGTCGAACGTATGCCAGTCCGCAACGACGAAGTCGCCCTTGCCGGCCGGCCGGAGCACCGCCTTGAACCGGGCACACTTGTCCTGCAGTGCCGCCAGCCGTTTTTCGAACTCCTGCTCGAACCCGGACGGCTCGTGTCGCTGGAGCACCAGGCCCTTGTAATCACTCAACTTGAAGTCCGGGTACACCTCGACCTTGAGCTTGAACCGGATGGTCTTGTCGGGCAGGACTTCAAAGTCAGCCAGGTCCGGCTGGGCCGCGACCCGGAAATCCTGCTTGGCCAGCACTTCGGCTGCGGTCTGTTCGAGTATCTCCTGGACCACGTTCTGCTCGGCTGCTTCGCCCATGCGTTTCTTGAGTAGTTCGCGGGGGGCCTTGCCCTTGCGGAAGCCGGGAATCTCGGCGCGCTCCTGGTAGGAGTCAAGCATCTTCGACACTTCGGATTTGAGCCGGTCCGGCTCGATTTCGACCTCGATCTCGCGCAGCCACTCTTTCGGTGAACTAACCTTGGTTTCCAATGTAACTCCTATATTTTCATTCTGTTACAGAGCAGACGGATGCGAGGAGGGGGAGTTGAACCCCCATCCTTTTCAGGACTGGATCCTAAGTCCAGCGCGTATGCCAGTTCCGCCATCCTCGCGTTGACGCAGAGTATATAGGACACGGGCAGGGCAAGTCAAGACGGCAGGGAGGCGGTATGGCAACGCCTACCTGGCCTTCACCAGCCGGATGCGGGAAACGCGGTCTGCGGCCCGCAGTTCGCAGAAGTAGATTCCGGGTCGAACCCGGTCACCGTCATGGTCCCGGCCATCCCAAAGGATAGCTTGCGGTCCGGGTTTGCGGCAGTCGTCGAGCAGGGCGCGGACCCGGCGTCCGGTTGCGTCGAAGATGGTCGCAGCCACCATGGCCGGCGCGGGCAGGTCGTACGATATCCGGGCTCTTGAGCCGAACGGGTTCGGTGCGGCGCGCGCTGCCGGCACGGGTCGGGATGTGAGGGGAGACTCGGCAATACCGGAGACCGCTTCCCATGCCGCTTCCTGCATTGACAGCGCATCTTCCGGGTTCAGCCCGGCGATGTAGGACAGGCCTCTCGGGTCCGCCTCCCAGAGCGCTGCGTAGAACACGCAGGCGGCGAGATAGGTTCCCTTCACGGTTGCGTGGCAGTTGTCCGCCTGCCACAGGTCCACCAGCGAATCGCGGTGCCGGGCGATGGCCCAGGCCGAGCCGACCGGCGCCATCCGCGCGGACAACTCGCTGGCAATCCGCTGGTACGCGGCGGTCGCCGAGTCCTGCATGTGGAAGTAGTCGCGGAATACGGGGCTCGAGTGGCCCCGGTACGTCATCGTGCCGCCCAGTTTCCAGCCCCAGGTCATATAGAAGGCGGTGTTGCCGCCCGGCAGCCGTACCAGGGAATCCAGGGTTCGGGACGCCGGGCACATCCCGTTCTCGCGCCAGTACTCGATGGTCGGGATCTGGCTCTGCTCCTGCAGCGCGACGAAGTCCCAGCCGGGCTGGGCAATCTTGCTCAGCGTGGTTGGGTTCACCACGTGTTCCATCAGGGCATGACCGCCGGGCGCGCTTATGTCTACGATTGCGACCTGGAACCCGGATTCGGACAGGCTGCGGAACATGCCGGGCAGGTCGTTCACGTAGGTGTGGCTGTTGCCGATGAACAGGACGCGTAGTGTGTCAGTATCCTGTGCGTTCAGCGGTGCTGCCGCCAGCAGGCAGCACAGGATGATGACCGTGTCTATCTGTCTGTGACGCATGACGCTATTCTAGGCAAGTCGCACCCCGGGTCAACCGGGCGGCCGGCGGCGAGGCTACAGCTGGGGTGGTGCGATGTCACAACGGGGGCAGACGAGGAGTCCCTTGGAAACGACCCTCTTGGATGAGCAGTCCGGGCAGCGCCATTTCGTTTCCTGTTCGGTCAGCCATTCCCTGGTCTTGCCCTGCTTGAGTATCTCCAGGTTTTCGCGCAGGCTGATGCCAAGCTTGAGGTAGGATTGCGCCAGTTCCTTCCAGGTCTTGCAGGCACCGAGGCTGGGGCACTCGTAGCAGAACTTCAAACCCTGGTCGGCCAGGCATTCCAGTATCCTGCAGTTCTTTCCCCATTCGGGTTCCATGGCCCAGCCGCGGGCGTGAACGGCCTGGCACCCGTCGCACGCGACGTCACCGGGTCGGCAGTGGTATCGTTCCGCCAGTTCGACGCGCAACCCGATATAGTCCCTGGATGCGCGATGGATTTCGCAGAACCCGCAGTAGATGCCGCAACGACCGACCAACCTCGGGTTCACGGTGTCACACAACCTTTCACCTTTGAAAGGATAGCGTTGAGACAGGGGAGGTGTCAAGTCTCCTGCCTCCGCGACCTAGTCGACCTTGACCAGGCGCCTCGGGGCGAGGCGGTCAGCCCGTACGTAGTAGACCCCGGTCGGCAGGGCGCGGATGTCGATTGCGGTGCGGTTTCCCGGGTTCGCGGCTGTACGCGGGAGCAGCGTGTGCAGCACCAGTCGTCCGCCGGCATCGTAGAACGAAACCGGGACCGGGTTCGGCGCGGCATACCCGAGACTCAGTACCACGCGCGTCCGCGCCGGGTTCGGTGCAATCGAGAGTCGAGTGTCTGAGTATGGACGCGGCGGCGACTGGATTCCGACCACGGTGTCGCCGATGGCGAACGGCCGCGCGGTCATGGCGATTGCGGTTCCCCCGGGGTCGGTGACCGTGTAGCGGACGAAGCAGTTGCCCGAGACGATGGATTCCGGGATGGACCACTGGTACCGACCGGCGTTCGGCAGGCTGTCGGCGATTGCCTGCCACGGCCCCCCGCGTCCCGCAAGCGACAGCTCGAGCTTCGCCATTGTCGATTCCGGGTCCGGTGCCGCGCTCCACCAGTCGATGAACTGGACCGAGCCGTCGATGAACTTCTCGCCGCCGCGCGGGAACACCGGGAACACGTTGAGGCTCTCGGCCGGGCTCGTCTCCTTGAACGCGTGGGCCACGTTGAAGTCATTCGGCCAGGTTCCCTCACGCGACCAGAGGACGATGTCAGGTCGGCCGTTGTGGTCGAAATCCGCCCCGGTGCGCAAGGCCGCATACGAACCCCGGGGTGGCGTGCCCGCCGTAGCGGCCTCGGTCCAGTTGCCCAGGCCGTCGCCGGTCCAGACCTTGAGCAAACCGGACCCGAACGCGAGCACGTCGATGAACCCATCCGCGTCCATGTCGCACAGCTCGGTGGCATTGAAATCACCGGTGTCGGGCAGCGAACCGGAGAACTCCTCCCATGACTGCGCCTGGTCATTCCAGACGTACACCTCGACCCCGCCGTCGAGATTCGCGAACGCCACGTCGCAGCCGCCGTCGTTGTCCACGTCCCCGGGCGAAATCCCGAAGAGGCCGTAGTGCGACATCGGCAAGCCGGTACTCGCCGGCACAAACCCGCCGGTCCCGTCCCCGAGCCAGACGCTGCCCAGTCCCAGGGCGGCGATGGCATCGAGATTTCCGTCCCGGTTTACGTCCCGCAGATAGCACTCCATGGTGCTGTTGGTGCTGCCCGGTGTGGCAAACGTCTGCCCCCAACTGCCGTCGCCGAGGTTGCGGTAGACACGCAGCCCGACCCCGGACCCGAACGATGCCGAAGCAACATCAAGGTCCCCGTCGTTGTCGATGTCTCCGAAATCCGTTGCGTGCATGCCCCAGCACGCGCCGGCCGGCATCAGGCTGTCGTCCCATGGTGTCCACATCCGGCCGGTGCCGTCGCCCAGCGCCACTTCAAGCAACTGGTTACCCAGGTCGTTGCTCGAATAGGGGTGGTGCATCCCATACCCGACGTCCCACAGCCCGTCACCATTCATGTCCCCGACCGCGATTCCGCCATACCCGAAGTCGCCGTACTGGAACACCGACCAGCCGCCGTCGCCGTCGCCGAACCAGACCATGACCCCGTGTTCCTGGGTGTTGACGTACGGGCTGCCGTGGTCGCCGATCGAGAGGATGTCGATATTGCCGTCGTTGTCGATGTCGGCCAGTTCCAATTCGCTCCGGCCCCCATCGAGGACCGGGTTGCTCTGGAACCCGCTGGACGACTCCACGTAGTTGAGGTCCCCGAGCGCGATTGTGACCAGCGCCGGCAGGACGAGTGTCAGGATAGCAAGGCGTTTCATCAGGTCTCCTGTCTTTGCAGTTTAGTCAATCCTGACCAGGCGCTTCGGGGCGAGATGGTCAGCCTTCACGTAGTAGACCCCGGTCGGCAGGGTGCTGACGTCGATTGCGGTGCGGTTTCCCGGGTTCGCGGCTGTACGCGGGAGCAGCGTGTGCAGCACCAGCCGTCCGCCGGCATCGTAGAACGAGACCGGGATCGGGTCCGGCGCAGCATGCCCGAGGCTCAGTACCACGCGCGTTCGAGCCGGGTTTGGTGCGAGCGAGAGCCGGGTGTCTGGGTATGGACGCGGCGGCGACTGGATTCCGACCATGGTGTCGCCGATGGCGAACGGGCGCGCGGTCAAGGCGATTGCTGTTCCTTCCGGGCCGAAGACCGTGTAGCGGACGAAGCAGTTGCCCGAGACGATGGACTCCGGGATGGACCACTGGTACCGACCGGCGTTCGGCAGGCTGTCGGCGATTGCCTGCCACGGACCTCCGCGTCCCGCAAGCGACAGCTCGAGCTTGACCATGGTCGACCCGGGGTTCGGCGCTGCGCTCCACCAGTCGACGAACCGCACCGAACCGTCCATCAGCTTCTCGCCGCCCCGGGGAAACACCGGGAACACGCCCAGTTCCTCGGCGGCGGTGCCCTCTTTGAATGCGTAGGCGACGTTGATGTCCTCGGGCCAGTGCGGTTCCCGGGTCCAGAGGACGATGTCCGGCCGGCCGTTGTGGTCGAAGTCAAACCCGGTCCGAAAGGCGCCGTACCTGCCCGGGCTCGGCGTGGTCCGTGTCGCCGCTTCGGTCCAGTTGCCCAGGCCGTCGCCGGTCCAGACCTTGAGCAGGCCGGCCCCGAACGCGAGCACGTCGGTGAACCCGTCGGCGTCCATGTCGCACAGTTCGGTGGCGTTGAAGCTGCCGCTGTTCGGCAGCGTGCCCGAGAATTCCTGCCATGACTGCGCCTGGTCGTTCCAGACGTACACCTCGACTCCGCCGTCCGAGTTCGTGAACGATACGTCACAGCCCCCGTCGTTGTCCACGTCCCCGGGCGAAAGACCGCGCAGTCCGTACGTCGAACCCGGCAGCCCCGTATTCGCGGGTGTGAAGCTGCCGGCGCCGTCACCGAACCAGACGTTGCCGGTTCCGTGCGGAGCAATCATGTCAAGGTTGCCGTCCCGGTTCACGTCCCGGAAGTAGAACTCCATCCGGCTGTTGCCCCCGAGGTAGCCGTAGCTTCGGCGCCAACTGCCGTCGCCGAGGTTCAGGTAGGTATGGATACCGTCGCCGCCGCCGAACGATATCGACCCGACGTCGAGGTCGCCGTCATTGTCGATGTCGCCGAAATCGGTTGAGAACATGCCCCAGTCTTGGCCCTCGCGGGCAAGGCTGTCGTCCCAGGGTGTCCACATCCGGCCGGTGCCGTCGCCGTTCACGTCCCCGACCGCGACCCCGCCGTACCCGAAGTTCCCGTACTGGAACAGGCTCCAGTTCCCGGCTCCGTCGCCGAACCAGACCATCACCCCGTGCTCCTCGGTGCCGAAGTACGGGCTGCCATGGTCGCCGACCGCGAGAATGTCGATGTTCCCGTCATTGTCGATATCAGCCAGTTCCAACCCGCTCCTGCCCTCGTGCAGCTCCGGGTTGCTTTGGAACCCGGTTGACGAGTTCACGTAGTCCAGGTCGCCGAGCGCGACCGTGGCCAAGGCCGGCAGGATAAGGATTATGGCGGCAAGACGATTCATCGAATTTCCTCCGTGGTCAGAATTGTGAGCCGGACCGCGAATGGTATAGCCGCGGATTCGGGACAAGTCAAGGAAGAAACCACGGAGGAGAGGAGCGAAGATAGAGGAGTGAGGAACGAGGAGCGAAAGCCGGATTCAAAACCTGACCCCTTTCCGGTCCCGCCATTTCGACCGAACGCAGAAAGCGGAGAATCTCGCGAGGGTCCAGCCGGGTGGGGCAGAGGGCAGGGTCAGTCAGAAGGGATTACTAAGTATCATGTAGATGTGCTGCTCGATGTAATCGGCCATGACGACCGCCGTATCCGGTCTCTTCTTTGGAACCGAACCAGCCATGGGACAGGACATCATCCGTCCTGACCGGGTTAAGGCGGTCGGCTCTTGCGGCTCGCGCCGAAGCCCGGTAGACTATTTCTCTCATGGAACGCGCAATCCTGCCGGAATCTCATTGAGGCTCGAACTGAAAGGTACTGAATACACATGAAGAGCTTTCCCGTCTTTGTCTTTGTCCTGATGGCTGTCGCGGTGGCGAGCGCGGGGCTGCACCCGTGCGGCTACGTCGAGGAGGACTTGAGTGCGGTCGCGCCGGGACATGAGGTGTTCTCAATTGCGCCCGCGGGTGGTGCGCCCGTTTTCCGCGACGTCGAATACGTCGACCTGACCGACGAGCTGCCCCCGGTCGGAAACCAGGGCAACATCGGCTCATGTGTGAGCTGGGGCGTCGCCTATTACCACCGCACCCAGCTTGAGTACCGCGAGCGGCACTGGGACCTGACCGACCCCAACCACCAGTTCAGCGCGTCGTTCTGCTACAACCAGGTGAACGGCGGCGTTGACGGCGGGTCCGGGTTCGGCAACAACATGCCGCTGATTGTCGAGTCCGGCTGCGCGACCATGGCCGACTGCCCGTACGGCAACAGTTACATCACGTGGCCGTCGGAGTCCGCCTATTCCCGCGCCCTTCCCTACCGCGTGCAGGACTGGCACCACTTCGAGACCATCGACACCGTCGGCGTGAACATGGCACGTCAGCTTCTCGTCAACGGCATAACCGTGCCGATTGGAATCAACGTCTGGGGCAACTTCGACAACATCGGCCAGCACAACTACATGTACTGCGCGTCCGAGCGCTCGGGCAGCAATCGCGGCGGGCATGTCGTCACGCTCGTCGGCTACGACGACACCCTGACGACCGCCGACGGCCACGGTGCGTTCCGGGTCGTGAACTCGTGGGGCCGGAGCTGGGGCCAGGCCGGTTTCTTCTGGATGACGTACGAGGCGGTGATGGACTCGTTCCTCTCCCACCGCAACTGCGCGTACATGGTCGACACGGTGGGTTACGAGCCGACCCTGCTCGCCCGGGTGAAGATAGAGCACCCGACGCGGGAGCGGGTGTCCATCGACTTCATGGTCGGGTCGAGGATAAACCCGCTCTGGTACAAGAGCTTCCGGACCTGGCGCCGCCCGCGCGCCGACCATCCGTTCCCGGACAACAAGCTTGTGTTCGACCTGACCGAAGCGGCCGACTACATCGAGAACCAGACGACCGACTCGGTCTACTTCGTGACCATCGACGGCCTGCGCGACGGCCGGACCGGCAGCGTCACCAACATGTCAGCCCAGTACCTGCCGTGGGGCAACATCTTCGAGTCGGGCGACACGCCGGTGGCGATACCGGACAACGGCAACACGGTGTTCGCCGGGACGCGGCTTGAGCAGTACGACACCGACGCGGCCGCGGCCCGGATATACCTGCCGACCGGCATCGTGACCCCGGACAGCCAGTACGTGCCCGAGGCCAAGGTCTGGAACTTCGGCACGAGCCCGGCTTCGTTCCCGGTGGTCGTGCGCATCGGCGGCTACGCGGATACCGTCTGGGTCAGTGGTCTCCCGCCGTCCGATTCGGCCCACCTCTCGTTCCGTCCCTGGACCGCGCCGCACCGGGGCGGGTTCGGGGTGAAGTGCAGCACCGCGCTCCCGGGCGACGAGTATTCGGGAAACGACTTCGTGACCGACTCGGTGCACTCCCGGCTGAACGACATCGAGATAATGGAGATAGTCTGCCCGGCGGATACCGTTGACTCGGGCGTGGTGGTCAGGCCCCAGGTCAGGGTGCGCAATAACGGCACCCAGGCCGAGACGTTCGACGCCTTCTTCCGGATTCCGGACGAAGGCTACCTGCGCCGGGCGTCCCGGGCGCTGGCGCCGGATACCGAAGTCGTGATGGCGTTCGCGTCATGGGTCCCGGAACTGCGCGGCTGGCACGGGCTGAGTTGCTCATTGTCGCTGGCCGGGGACATGGAACCGGGCAACGACGTGATGTCCGGCGCGGTGTACGTCGGGCCCGGAATCGGCGTCGCCGAAGGACAGGAGAAGCCGGTCGCGTTCGGTTTCGACCGCGCAAGCCCGAGCCATTTCTCCGACCATGCGATGCTGAGCTACTCGCTGCCTGTGGCGGCGAAGGTGCGGCTCGACATCGTGGACGTGGCCGGGGCAAAGGTGCGCACGCTGGTACGGACGCGGGCCATGGCGGGCAGGCACGATGTGTTGTGGGACGGGAAGAACGAGTCGGGAAGAAGTGTGCCGGCCGGCCTGTACTTCTGTCGCCTGGTCGCGGGCAGCAACATCGCCACCATGCCGTTGCTGAAGATCCGTTAGAGTCCCGATTCACTGAAGACGAACCCGGCGGGATGGCACCCGCCGGGTTTCTCGAATATGCCGGTCCCGAGCGGTATCCGGTTACCCGGCGTTCGGAAGCCAGCCGTTGTACATGCCCCGGAGTTCTTCCTCGGTCACGAGCGGACGGCTCACCCCGGCGAGCGTTTCCTCGCTCATCTTCCCGCTTCGGGCGAACTCCACGCCGGCCTGCTTCGCCGCCGCGAGGACCGCTGTGGCGTCTGGAGTCAGTTCCTTGTCCTTCCACATCGTGAAAGCATGGGGCCGGAGCACCGCGCCCGAGAACTCAATGCTCATCACCTCGGCCAGTTCCCTGGCGATGCGGACGACCGTGTCGGAATTCTCTTTCTCCCACCAGCCGCCGGTGGCAACCAGCGCCAGCCTGCGAATCGAAACATCCTCCCGGACCCTGGCCCGGGTGCGTCCATTGCGGAACTCCAACCTCGGTTCCATCAGGGGGCATATACGGTTGAGGAAGTCCTGCATCCGACCGGGCAATGGAACGTAGACCGGGGTGGCGAGGACGAGCATGTCGGCGGTCCGAAGCCTGGGGTAGACCGAATTCATTTCGTCCCGGATGCAGCACTCGCCCGGGGTCCCGTACCAGCACCGCATCGTGCTGCAGGAGCAGGGCTTGACGTCCAGGTTGTCGACGATGATGGTCTCGGCTTCGACCCCGGCGTCCTTCATCCCTTCGAGGAATGACGCCAGGACCAACGCCGTGTTCCCTTTGTCTTTGCGCGGGCTGCCGTTGATGGCGATTGCCGTACTCAAGTGACCCTCCTTTCGGGACTGCATCGGGAGCGTATTCCCATTCCGGTCTGCCTGCTTCGCCACATCGGCAGGACGAGTGTCAAGACAGCAAGACGTTTCATCGGGTTTCCTCCGGGGTCAGAATTGTGAACCGGACCGCGAATGGTATAGCCGCGGATTCGGGGCAAGTCAAGGAAGAAACCACGGAGGAGAGGAACGAAGATGAAGGAATGAGGAAGGAGGAAATATCAACCACGGATAAACACTGACAAACACGAATGGCGGGAGTGATCTGGATTGCGGCCGCGAAGCTGCCGCTTTCCCGCAATCTCCAGTCACCAATCTGAAATCTGGAATCCGGGCCGTGGTCCGGACGGTTGGGGGGACGACTCAGGGGACGGTGGGGAGGACGGCGGTCCCCACCGTGGGCTGGACCGCCGGGTGGACCGTGGGTGGGACCGTGGTCCGGACCGCGAGGGCCACCGTCGGCCGGACCGCCGGGGCGACCACGAGGAGGACCATGGGGCGGACGATGGTCCCCACGGCCGGGTAGACCGTGGGGAGGACCGTGGACCCCACGGTGGGGAGGGCCGTCCCCGGGACCGTGGGGAGGGCCGTCCGGGGGACCGTGGGGGGGACGGCGGAGGGGACCGCCCGGGGGACAGGGTGGTGAAATTGCCACCGCGCGCCGCATCCCCATACAGTACCGGCACTTGAGCCCGCTCTGCCCCTTGCGCCTGGGGTAACCTTATGGTGACCTTTTGCGAATGGCGAGCATATCGTGAAACGCGCCCGGGACACCTTCCGCTTTTCGCCCGAACCGGGCACGCGGCTCAGGGGACTCCGGAAACGGACCGGACTGACCCAACGGGAACTAGCCCTGCTTATGGGCCGGATCCCTTCCCGGTATCAACCCCAGATAGCCAGGATTGAACGCGCCCGGACCGGGTTCCCGACCTTGGCGTTCGTCGCCGACCGCTGGTGTGCCAAAGGCCTCGACCGGGAAGTCCTGCCGGCGATTGCGGAGGAGGTGTTTGGGGTGGGGGTGTAGGGCAGAATCAGGGCAACCGGGAGCTTGACTCATTGCCATCCGGGAGTAGAGTGAGACGAGGAGACGATGGCCATGCTTGACTCACGCACCCACAGCTTCGCAGTCTTGATCGTGCTCCTGTTCGTCGGCGCAGCCCTGCTGTTGCTTGCCGGGTGTCCGCGCAACCGGGCTCCCGACGCACCGGAGACACCCGCGGGTCCCGCGTCGGGGTTCGTGGATTCCACGTACACCTTCAGCATCGTGACATCCGACCCGGACGGGGATTCGGTGTCGTACCGGTTCGCGTGGGGCCAGGGCGAGACCACGGACTGGAGCGGACCACTCGCACCAAGCCTGACCGCGGTTGATTCCCACGTCTGGTTACAGGTCGGCAGCTACGCCGTTGTCGGGCAGGCGCAGGACGTCATCGGCAGCGAGTCGCCGTGGAGTGATGCATTGAGCGTAGCGATAGGGCCATATCCGAATGACCCGCCGACTCTGCCGCAACTGCGCGGGCCGGACAGTACGCGGGAGCGGATAGCGGCGACGTACCGGACATGGGCGTGGGACCCGGACTACGACTCGCTGCAGATTCGAGTGGCATGGGGAGATGGGGATACGAGCGACTGGTCGGAACTCCTGGAGCCGGACCGGCAGACCGAGTTCG
>CBDUZK010000005.1:0-27529 GCA_965371675.1 uncultured bacterium
GGCAGGAATCCCGGCTTGTCTCCCGGCAGAGGTCCGGGCTGGATACGGTCCGGTAGTCCCGGCTTATCACCGCGCAGTAGATTCGGGTCATCACCCGGCAAAGGTCCGGGCTTGTCTCCCGGCAGGAATCCGGGCCTGACACCCGGGAAAGCTCCCGGCCGGATACTCGCGAATACACCCGGGTTGATACCCCGAATATCATCCCGGGGGATACCCCCGGGATGGTCCCTGAACGGCCCAGGCAGGCTGATTCCGCCCGAAAACCGGGCTTTTCGACCCCGATATCGTGGTTTTTCCCGGCTGCGGGTAATCTTATTACAGAAGCCCGAACCAAAGGAGTCGTTATGGAAATCGACACAACGCCGATACCGCTCAAGCCCGAGACCCGGGCCGTACTGAAGGAAATCCAGCGCTCGACCGAGCCGACCGCAGTCTACGCGCTCGACCCGAAGCCGGCCGAGGAGTTGCTCAAGTCCATCACCGAGCCGATGATTGGCGGCGCGGCCCTGCCCCAGGTAACACTGCAGCAGATGCGTTGGTACGTCCGCGACCTGTCCGGGGTATTCCGCACCCGGTATGGCTACGCACTCGCGTTCCAGCTCGGACTGATGCTCCGCAAATGGGCCGCGCTCGGCCTCGAACCGAACACCATGCAGTACCTGCTCTGTGAAATCTGCCGCCAGCTCGAACGGACGCCTGCCCCGACCCTTGATGCGGAGCCTGCACGCCCGGGCCCAGGACCCTCTCCTTCGGAGGTGAACCATGAACCGGAACAAGAAGCACGCTCCGGCCCCGCACCATGACCCGGAACACCTGCTCAGACGGGTGGTGCGACAATGCCACAGGCAATACCGGCTCGAACTGCGTCGCGACCCGTGGCCTCACCCGAAACCGGGCGGCAACCCGACCGAATCACTGCTCGCCTTCGCCCGGGAACTGGTCCGGACCCTGGACCGGCCGACACACCCGGATGAGTCCGCCAGGACCTAGACGGTCGTGAAGATATGGTTCGAGCGCGGCCTGTCCGGCCGCCTGCTCGCCCTGGTCGGACAGGCCCTGCTCCGGGAGCTGTTCCCCGGATACCGAACCCGCAAAACCAGGAGGAAGACATGAAGCGCAAGCACCGCAAGCCCGCGACCGGGCCGAACCGCAAGACCCCGGCGTACGACCCGCAGGTCGCGACCCGGGAATACGCCCGGCAGCGGACCGCCCGGGTCTGCGACCGATACCGGGCCGCACTCGAACGGAACCTGACCACGGCCCGGACCGACGGAGACACCGACGTCCAGGTGAACAACTACAGCAGGGCCTATGCTCGCCTGCGCGGCATCGAACAGCAGGTGCGGGACGTGCTCTGCGCGCACGGAGTCGCACTCATGCTGTTCGTCCCGTACCTCAACTTCGCCCGCCGCCTGGACCGACTCAGCCGCACCTTCGAAGGCGAGACCCTCTGCATCGAAGCCGCGGTAGCCGTAGCCCGGTGGGCCTGCAAAGGACTCAGCCAGGCGGTGCTGGAAGACATCCGCAGCAGGGTCTTCGCAATCGACCCTCCAACCGGGCCGTAGAAAGCAACGCAGGAAGCCTGACGCGCAACGGGCAGACCTGCGCCTGCCCGCCACACATTCCAACCGGTCGGCCTATTCCGCGCCGGCGATGACCACCTTCCGCCGCATCTCCTCTCCGCCCGCGCTCAGGCTGAGGAAGTAGATACCCGAAGCCAGCTTCCGGCCCTGCGTATCCGTGCAGTTCCACACGCAGTCATACACCCCGGCCCCAACCTCGTCATCTACCAGGGTCCGCACCAGGCGCCCGGTCACGTCAAAGGCCTTGAGTGACACCCGCTGCATGACCGGAGTCTGCCAGCGCACCGCCACCCGACCGATGGACGGGTTCGGGACCATGCGTGTCAGCGCCAACTGGAACGTCCCGGTTCCCTGCACCCCGTCGCCTGGACGCGGGCTCACCCGGATCAGGAAGATACCGGTGCCCGGACGCGGCCGGCGCCGTCGCCGTGGCGGCCTGCGACCATCCAGCCCATTGCCATCCATCTCGGCCGTATCCCACGTCACCCGCTCGAAGACGACAAGTTGCTGGCTCGTCAGTCCGTCGTAGGACACATCCGGGTTCAGCCGGATGACCTCGGAGTCGGTCACGGCTTCATAGCCGCCGAGGAGCCCGTCTACCAGCCCGATCTCCGTACCCGGATAGCGCCAGCCCACGCAGAACACGTTCTCGTTGTCCGGCGACCAGTCCGGCGTCTCGAGGTCGATATCCTCCTCGGTAAGGTACTCCTCGTCTCCGCCGGCGGCGCAGACTCGACCAATCTGCGTCATACCGTCGTCGTCCTCCACCTCGAAGACCACGTTGTTGCCATTGGACGCCGGGGCGGGACGCCCGTGGTCGGCCTCCACGTCGGTCAACGCCTCATCCTGCCAGTACTGAAGGTCGAGCTTGTAGATCTGGTCGTACTCACCGTACACACTCTTCACGTAGATGATGGTGTTCTCGTCCAGGTACGACGGCCACTCATGGTCCGCGTTGTCAAAGGTCAACTGTGCCTCGCCCGAGCCGTTGGTCGGGACACGAAAGACCTGTACGTAGCCGTCGTCGTCGTCACGCTGGCATACGATGTCAGAGCCGTCCGGTGACCACTCCGGATTCTCGTGGTCGTACTCGGAGTCGGTCAGAAACTCAATCTCGTCGTCCTTCGCCGGGTCGGCTTCGACTGCAACCGCACCGAGCACCGGCGCGACCGGAACGAGGACCCCAATTGACTTCGGGTCGAGACTCGGGCTTGAGACGAGCTTTGCCTCGGATGCTGGTGCGGAAACCTGGGCCTGGTTCCCGGTTCCCGGGGCTGCGGACACGGCTTCCTGTGCTCCTCCCGGCCCGGGGACGGGCAGCACCGGAACCGGAACGGCCTGCCGTTCTTCACCGCCCGCGAACTCGGGATTGAACTCCACTTTCGCAATCTGCCAGCAGCAGGTGACCGTATCGTCAATCTGGAAGCAGATGGAGTTGCCCTCAGGATTGAAAACCGGATTGGCGCAGTCCAACTCACCATCGGTCAACTGGAACTCCTCCTCGCCCCCGACCTCGCTCACGTACACCTGGATGTACCCGCTGTCGTCCTCCCGCGCGTAGGTAACGTAGCTCCCGTCCCCACGCCAGCGGGGCCGGTATGCATCATACCCCTCAAACACGTCCTCCTCCTCGTCGTCCGTCACGCCACTGGCGGGCCTGCTGCCAGCGCGCGCAACGCTCCGCCCGCCCACGAAGCTGCCGCTGTCAGACAGGTAACGCCACATCTCAACCGTCTTGTTGCCCTTCAGCGCGAAGAACACGCCGCCGCCCCAGTGGACCAGGTCGGCGCCGTATTTCACACGCTTCTTCCTGTCGCCGGTCGAGCCGTTGGTCGGAACGGTGTCCTGCTCGGTCCAGGTGTCGGCCACGATGTTGTACATCCAGAACTGCTGGGTGTTCCCACCCTTCAGCGCCCAGATCTCGTTGCCGTACATCGCGCCGGCTCCACCGTCCTTCGCCTTCTTCTTCCTGATCCTGCCGGAGTGCAGGCCGTAGAGCGGCATGCCGGCAAGCGGGGTCGTATACCAGGAGTCGCCCGGGATGTCGTACTTCCAGAACTCGTGCTTGTAGGTCGCGCGGTTGTAGTACCTCGCCTTGTGGGCGTAGATGGTCGCGTCGCCGTCGTACACTATCCACGAGCCCTTGTTCCACTTGTACTTGATGCCGGTCGGCGCGTCCGCACGGCTCTCCCAGGTCCCGGTCCCGACATTGTAGCGCCAGAACTCGGTCTTGTACCCCTTCAGCATGTACACGTAGTCCGTGCTGTCGTGGGTCACGTACACCAGGTCCGTGCCGCCCTTGACCTTCTTGCGGGTCCATCCTTCCGGCACGTCGGTCAACTGGGTCCAGGAGTCGGCGTCAATCTTGTACTGCCAGTAACCGAAGGTGTTGTAACCCTTGGTCATGTAGATGAGATTGTCGCCGTCACTGATGCCCTTACAGCCCTTCTGCGGCATCTTGCCTTCCGTACCCGGCAGAACATCGGCCAGCTCGGTCCACGTGTCGGTGGCCGGGTTGTAGGAGTAGAAGTCGCTGGTCTTGTACCCTTTGGCTGCGTAGATCAAGCTGTCACCGGGATTGAAGGCCAGCCAGCCACCGCGCTTGACTGGCTTGCCTGACGTTGCTGAAGGCATCGAACATTGCTCGGTCCACTCCCAGTCGACAGAGATGTCATAGCATTCGACGACGATGTCCATGCTCGACGTATCGTCTTCATTCGCCCTGCGCCCCGACCCCACTACTACCACCTTGTTGGAGCCCAACACCACGACATCGGCGGCCGAGTCGGGACCAGTGGTCTCAACAAGCCAGGTCTGCCGGAGCACGCCGTCCGATTGATACATGGCCGTTACAATGCTGCCGCTGTCCGAAGGGTGGGTGCCGACGATGTACACGTTGTCGGAAGCATCCACGGTCAAGGCGCGGGCGTAGCCCGGAGGGAGGTCGATAGGCACTGTGGGTACCGAATCGACGGTGCCCAGGTAGATTGACTGACCCCATTGCGGGGTGGGTAGGAGTCCCGATGTGTAGCAAGTGGTATTGATGCGGCCCAGGGGGGAGTCCGATGTGTCAACCGTTTGAGTCAAAACCACTACCTGGCTTCCGCTCTGCACCGCCAGGGCAGCGGGAGTTTCATGCAACCCATATTCATCCTGGAAGACGTTCCCCTCGCCGCCAACATACTTGCCGTACCTGGAGATGCGAGTCTGGAAGTTGACGTCGCCGTGAACGGAATCCTCCGGGGCAAGGTAGGTATCCAAGACGTAGACGTATTCGCCCACGTCCATGTCGATGACCTGCAGCAAGTCGGCCTCGTCGTAGGTTGGGTCGTCAAGATGCGCAGTCCACACCATGTCGCCAGTGTAGCCGCTGAACTTGACGAGACTTACTTGAACGTCATCATCCTCTTCGGCCGTAAACCCTAGGCCGCTCTTCCCCGCAACGTAGATGTTCTCGCTGGACTCCCTGTCAGCAACTACAGCCAGCGCGACATCATCTCGAGACGCATCTTCAACAATGTACCCCCAGTCGAAGGCAGCGGTCCAACGCCGATAGCACGTTGTGTCGTCGAGAGTGTCCGTCTTGTAGCACCGAACCAGGAAGTCGGCTTCAGATTCCGCGGTATCGACAAGGCAATCGCCGGTGGTCACGACGACCGCTCCGAGAAGATTCGATGCGGTCTTGTGAAGTGATAGCGCTGCCGGGTATTCGCTTGCGTCCGCATCTTCGATGTCATCGACCCAGTAGAACTTCTCCTCCACGTTTCCGTCCGCGAGCAGCAACTTGTACTCGACCTCATCCACCGACACAAGCACGTAGATGAGGGTACGCGGGCCGTCCGGGGCAACGGCGAAATCAACGGCTAGGTCATCGCCATCGTCGTAGGTCCAAGTCCCAACCAAGTCACCTAGTGAGTCGTACTTCAGCACTACTACGTCAGGGTCGTCGTCTAGCCCGCAGTTCGTGAGCACAAACGTGTTGCCCCTGCCATCTGTTGCCGCAGCAACTGCCTGGTCTGCATCTCCGGAGTAGTCGTATGTGGCGGTCCACTCCGCCTGAACCAGAACGACTGACGCGGCCAGCGCGACCAGCACCACAACTGACCTAGTTACCTCTTTCACGTGCACCTCCCCTTTCCGGCCGTTTCGAGAACTTCAGAAACCTATCACGCAGACGGAATCGGCATCCGCCGCGACCACGTATACCACGTCACCGGACGGATGGACGACAATCCCACGGGGTGTCGACCCAACCGAAATACGGGCGAGTTCCGTGTAGTCGAACAAACGCAAGACCGCGACGCTCCCTGCTTCATAGAGGGACGTATATGCGTACTCGCCATTGGGCAGAATGGCAATCCGTCGGGGGCTTCCGGGCACCGAGAGCGAATCAACAAGCGCAGGCGGGGACAGGGAAGCCACGTAGAGTCTGTTATTCCGACTGGCCGCGAACAGGAACTCTCCGTCCGGGTGCACGGCGACCCCCTCCACGCGGAGCCCCACAGTGATGCCCGGGACTACCACGTAGTCTGATGTCCTCACTACGAAAATCCTACGCGGAGAACTGCTCGCAGCATACAAACGACTGCCATCCGGACGCACGGCGACATCTTCCATTCGGCCTACGTCCACGTTCGCGACGACGGTGTTGTCGGACGCACGGATGACTGTGACATACGGAACGCCACCAACGTAGACGTACTCACCACTCGGGTGGACGGCGATGCACAGCGGATTCGACACAACTGGAACCGTCGCGGTGACCTCGTGGTCCTCGGCTCGGATAACCGTAACCGAGTTGCCATCCGCATTCACGACGTACGCATACTTACCGTCTGGCAGCAGAACGATGTCCCTGGGGTCGCGACCAACGGGAATCCTGGCCACGGTGGTGTAGTCGGACGTACGAACCACCTGCACGTTGTTCGCCCCGCTGCAGACGACGTAGAGCAAACCTCCATCCGGAGAGAGCGCTACAGCCACTGGGAACGCGTCCGCGCCGAAGCGTGCCACCACCCGGTCAGGATACGGAAGGAACTGCCTGACGAGCAGGCTCGTGCCTTCCGACCACTCTGTGACTGCTCCTCGAATGTCCCTAGCCTGCGCATGGAGAACGAAGCGGCCGCTATCCTGCCACACGTGCGAGCTTCGGAATGTGTAGCCGGACGTGAGGAAGCTAGACCACGCCGAGGTATCCTCGTCCCCCCAGGACAGGCGGTACGCCACAGAGTCTTCCTCCGGGTCGGAGGTCCAAACCGAGAACTCGATGGAGGAATCAGCGTATCCCCACCATGGACCCGTGGGCGCTCCGGGGCAAGAGGGCGGTTCGTTGTCCATCTCGGAGATGACAACGTCCAACGCCCCCGAGGGCTGGGACCGAGAACCTGCCACATCCCTGGCTACGGCTGATACGGTCCACATGCCAGAGGTATCCCAGCCGTGGGAATCGGACACCACTGCCCCGCCGACCACCGGACCCAGCCACCCGGTGGAGTCGGTATCACCCCAGAAGAACCGTATCCAGATGCTATCTCCATCCGGGTCTACGGCTGAGGTGGAGTATTCGTATGCCGTATCGACAAGGCCGGAATCCGGACCCATCGGCCGAACGGGCGCATTGGGCGGGTTGTTCTGCGGGCATCCGACAAGCAGCAGCAGGCCCGCGCCGGCGAACAGGAGTAGGACTGCGAAGCTGCGGACGCGTGAGTCTGGTGTGGTCATTGTTTCCTCGCCTCACAATACTCCCGGATGGCGACAGGTCAAGCTCCCGGTTCCGTTCGCCCGGGCCGGTGTCAATCTGTTGCTGACAACCCAAACCGGGCATCTGTCGTCCAAACCTGTAAGGCGCAGGCGGATTTCCATGGTGGTTTTTCCGGGGAGCGGGTAATCCTATTATAGACCCGCATCGGCAGGTCGCGGGCGGATGAGCACGCCCGCCCGCAGGCACACTACGCTGGCAGTGCACCAGCACCGGGCTACAGGGCCGGTCGGTCCCGGCAATTGCGTGGTTTCCGGTCCGGCCCTGGTTCCCGGAGGAGGCTACTATGGGTTCCGAAAACCTGGAGAAGGAGACCAGCGAGGAGCTGATCTGCAGAGTGAAGAGGAAAGGCTGCAGCCGGAAGGTCTGGGAGGAGTGCTTCCGGATTGTGGTCGGCCGGTCCCGGGAGCGGCTGTTCCGGAGCGCGTACCGGCTGTTGGGTAATCCGGACGATGCCGAGGAAGCGGTGTCCCGGACATGGGAGGGTTTCCTCGTCGGCCTGGACCGGTATGACCCGAACCGAACCCTGGTCTCGACCTGGCTTCGTGCCATCCTGCGCAATCAGAGCTACCGGATGCTGCGGGACCGGAAACGGGAGCGATCCGCCATGAGCGGGCTGGATTGCAGTACGGTCGTGTGCACCGCCCGGCAACGAAGCCCGGTGCTGCGCAAGGTGTTCGCCGCGCAGGTGTGGCGCTATGTCGATACGCTGCCGGCCCGGCTGCGGATTCCGTTCGTGGGCCACTACATCGAAGGCAGGACCTACGCGGAGCTGGCCCGACTTCTGGGCCTGACCGTGCGGACCGTCGAGTATCGCGCCGCGACCGCTTTGCGCCTGGTGCGCAACAACGCCCTGCCGCAGGCGGCGGGACTGGGGCTGTGACCGGACCGATGCGCCCGGCCCCGAAGCATAGTCAAGGAGGAGGAAAGATGTCCGAAGGAGACGTATTGGATGACGAAGGCGGCTGGACCGCAGGTTTGCGGCCCGAGTCCGATTACTCCGACGAGGAGTTGCGGGCGTTCGCCGAGTTCACCGAAGCCCAGGTCGCGGGCCGCAACCCGGACCTGGAACAGCACCTGGCCCGCTACCCGCAGTATGCGGCACAGTTGCGGCCTGTGCTCGAAACCGCGGTCTGGTTCTACCGCGAGGTGCTTGAGTTCAAACAGGAGTTCCCTCGTTTCAGTATCTGGGACCTGTTCCGGACCGAGGAGCCCCGGACCGGCTCATGACCGCGAAGCAGGCAGCGCCCGTGGCTCCGCGCCGGAACATGGTGGTTTTTCCCGGCTGCGGGTAATCTTATTATGTAGACGTTCTTTGACAATCAGGAGCTCCGGCAGCAGGGCGGGTGGTCAGGCCCTGCTGCAAGCGACGGCCGCCGCCCGCGGCGACGGCGGCCACTGCCGCAGAAAGGAGGTGAGGACCAATGTCAACGAACCCGGCCCAGCGCATCGCAAAGTGGAACGCGAAGTTCAACACCGAGCGGATCAAGGCCGTCCTCGATGACTCGCGGGAACGGATGTACATGAACGTGCAGTCCGTGTTCCCGATGATCACGGCGATGGAGATCCAGGTCAAGCAGGCACTTGACGCACTGGGTGTAACGACCTCGTTCTACGGGCTGTACCTGTGCTTCGGTCGCGAGGTATGGTCCCTGCAGCGCCGGGGCATCTCGGGCGAGTCTCTGGCAGTCGAGGTGGCAGTCCTGGTCGCGAAGTGGACCAGCCGCGGATTGAGCCAGACCGCGCTCGAAATCATCCGGACCCAGGTGTTCAACGTCAGCGCACCGGCAGGGCCGTAAGCCCGCCAAGCGCCGACTCGGACACGACCGGCACGGAACCGACAGCCCGGTAGGTGTACCGCCCGCCTGCCGGGCTGCGCGTATGTCATAGTGCATTCACAGTAGTCAAGGAGGCACAACACACAATCCGCCCTCCGACTCCAGATTGACGATTGCAGGTTTCCGGATTCCGAGGCCCGGGCAGGCAATCACGTGCAGACGCAGGCCGGGCACCGCAGCCCGGTCGCCGTGCAACCCGCGCGGCCGGATGGTCGTCTTGACAGTATTGACTGCCACCGATACAATTCCAGACTGATTGCCCAATTCTGATATACAGGAGGACCGTAGATGGCACTACCGAAGCAGAAACAGTCCAAGCAGCGTGGACGCAAGCGTCGAACCCACTGGAAGTTGACTCCGCCGACCGTAGTGGATTGCCAGCACTGCCACGAACCGAAGCTGCCTCACCGCGTCTGCCCGCATTGCGGGTACTACGCCGGCAAAGAGGTCGTCTTCATCAGTAAGGACAAAGAGAAGACCAAGTGAGAATCGCGCTCGACGCGATGGGTTCGGACTCGGCCCCCCGGGCCGAACTCGAAGGCGTCGCTCTCGCGCTCGATGATGACCCGTCACTCCAGGTCGCGCTGGTCGGACGGGAGCAGATACTGTCCGGTATCAGCAACCGCTACCCGGGCCGACTCGAACTCATCCCGGCGGCGGATGTAATCGGCATGCACGAGTCGCCCGCCGAGGCGCTGAAGCGCAAGCGGAAGTCGTCGATTGCCGTCTGCCTCCAACTGCTCAAGGAAGGCAAGGTCGATGGCGTGGTGAGCGCCGGGAACACCGGCGCGCTGATGGCGTTCGCGATGACCACCATCGGCGTCGTGCCCGGCATCCGCCGGCCGACGCTGGGCGTCCTGTTTCCGAACGTCCGGGGCAGCACGATGGTGCTTGACGTCGGGGTGAACATCGATACGAAGCCCCACCAGCTTCTGCAGTTCGGCCTGATGGGCTCGACCGCGGTCAGCTACCTGTTCAAGAAGGCCAATCCCAGGGTGGGGTTGCTGAGCATCGGCCGCGAGGACACGAAGGGCAACGAGCTTACCCTCGAGGCTCACCGGCTCTTCAAGGAGAGCGAACTCAATTTCGCGGGGAACGTCGAAGGCAACGACATCCTGCAGGGCACGGTCGACGTCGTGGTCTGCGACGGGTTCGTCGGCAACGTGCTGTTGAAGTACGCCGAGGGCCTGGCCGAGGTCCTCGCCGGCATGCTTTCCGACTACCTCGAATCCGAATCCAAGTACCGCCTGCGCCGCTGGCTGTCCAAGCCGGTACTCCACGAGTTCATCAACCGGATGGACTACGAGGAACACGGCGGGTCGCTGATGCTCGGCGTCCGCGCCCCGGTCGTGGTCGCGCACGGCCGCTCGACGTCACGCGCCATCAAGAACGCCCTGCGCTCCGCCGGCCAGGCCGCGCATGACGATGTGGCCGGGCACGTCGCCCGCCGTTTCGAGCGGCTGGCGGTGGACGCGTCATGAAGAGACTGCTCGCCGCGGTCGCCCTCCTGGCACTGGGCTGCAACACGCTCCCGATTGGTGAGGACGGGCTCGGGCGACTGCCGGCCGCCGACAGCCTGATTGTCCTGCCGGACAGCAGCGCGAGCTACGGCAAGTACGTGCCGCTGGGCGCGGCCGACACGATGTACCTCGGCCGGGACGACCAGTACGAATCGCGCGTGCTGATCAAGTTCGCGCTCCCGGACAGCGCCCTCGATTCGATATCGTCGGTCCAGCTCATCCTCCACCCGGCTGACAGCACGCCGATGAGCTTTGTCTGCCACCCCTGCTCGGTCGACTGGCACGCGGACGCGGCAACGTGGCGCCTGGCCGACTCCGGCACCCACTGGATTTCCAAGGGCGGCGACTACCGCAGCACCGAACTCTGCCGTGGGACGTTCGAGGGCGAGAGCCTGGTGATCGACATCGATGTCGACGACCTCGAAGAGCTGGTCCACGAATCGTACGGCATCTTCCTCCTGCCCGAGGACACCGGCTTCGTGGCCCTGCACTCCGGCCTGTCCGCCGCGACCGCGCCCCGCATCCGGATGGTCTACGGCGCCGAAGAAGAGGAACTGCTCTTCAACGCCACCGAGGATGCTCACCTCGTCGATACCGTCAACGTGAACATGGGCTACGAGTACCGCGCAATCGGTTCCGGGTTCGCGTTCCGGACCTACCTGTATTTCAACCTCGACTCGATTCCCGTGGAAGCGACCGTGGCCCGGGCCGAGCTTACGTTCCTGCCTTCGGTCGAATACCGGCGCCGGGACACGCTCCGCCTCGGCATTCACCGCCTGGTCGAGTCCTTCGCGCGCAAGGGACGCAACACCGACTTCAAAACCGCCACCAGCGGCTACCTGAACTACGTCGTCTCGCCCGACACCGACTCGGTCGCGGTCTTCGATATCGCCCCGCTCGTCCAGTACTGGACCACGCATCCGGATTCCAACTTCGGCCTCTACATCATGGCCCGGCCGGAATGGAGCCGCATGTTCCGCGTGCGCCTGCCGGTGAGCGGACCCAACTCAGCCCGGCTCGACGTGTTCTACGCGATGCCGCCGGTGGACCGGTTCTGGTAATGCGCAAGACGCTGCTCGTCTCACTGACACTCTGCGGCTGGGTGCTCAGCCAGTCGTTCTTCAACACTCAGGGGCTGGGCGAGCTGAGTTCGCCGGCCGACGCCGCCGTCGTGGGGATGGGCGGCACCGCCGCGCTCTCGTACCTGAACCCCGGGTTCAATATCGACCTGTCCCGCGCGCGCTTCACCGGCACGACCGTCGGGGCGGGCGCAATCGGCAGCATCGGTGACGACTCCCGGCTGATCGGCACGGCCCGGCCGGCCGGGTTCCACACCGCGGTGCCGTTGCCCTTCGGGACTCACCTGCTGCTCAACCTCACCGAGCGGTTCAACCAGGACTTCGACGTCTGGACCGAGTCGACTCCCGGCCGCAGCTACCGTCACCACGTGGTCAGTCGCGGCGGCATCTACGGCGCCGGGGCCGGACTCGCCTGGTCGCTCCCGGGCAGGACCTGCGTCGGGATTGAATACACCCGGTTGCTCGGCACGGCGCGCGAGAACTGGAGCCTCGAACTGTCCGGCGGCAACTACGCATCGACCGACACAATCGAGGTCGGCTACTCGGCCAACGCCTTCAAGGCCGGCGCGTCGGTCGATGTCGGCCGGGTCCGGATCGGCGCTGCCTGGCAGTCCGGGATCGACCTCGTCGCGCAGTCCACCCGGCACGTCCACGGCATCATCGAGGACTCGATTGCCACCTACGCCATCGCGCTCCCGCACATGGCGGTGCTGGGCGTCGGGGTCCACGCAACGAACCGGCTCGACCTGAACGCCGGGTTCGAGTACCGTCCCTGGTCCTCGATCACGGTCGACGGTGCGGGCGGCGAAACGTGGCAGGACGCCTGGCGGGCTTCGGCCGGCGCCGGGATCGGGCTCCCCCGGGACTACGTGCTCCGGGTCGGCTACTCCTACCAGGACTTCTACTTCCGGACCGCCACCGATAACTTCGGCGGACTCAAGACCGTATCCGAGCACCGGCTTCATCTCGGCACCAGCATCCCGATTCCGAAGTTCGGCTCACTCGACATCGCGGCCGAGATTGCCCGACGCGGCAACGGCCACCTGACCGAGACCGCCGGCCGGCTCCTGCTCAGCCTTTCTTATCACGAAGGCTGGCTGAAACGCACCCGCCGCTGGGGTTCCTGACCCCAAAGCGGGGCGGCCCCGAAGGGCCGCCACTGGAGGTGCAATGAGTGTTTGTACCCGCACCCTCCCTATGGTTGCCTGATTGTGTAGGGCAGCAACCAGCCGCTGAAATCGTAGCTGCCGTGCTCGGTTCGGAGCGCGTCCTGGTGCAGCAGGTCGAAGATGGCGAAGCGCGGGAAGGGAATCACTTGCGCCGGCCACACACCCCGAAACACTCCGTCCCCGAGCGCGCGGAACTTCAACCGCACGTAGAACGGCCAGTAGAGCACGAACGTGTGCAGGAACGCCTCGGCCTCCGGCGTCTACCTGTTGACTCTATCCGATGCTATCGCTAACCTGACCTGTAAGCTGGTGGTTCTGGCCGACCGGAGGCCGGCCCAAACATAGGAAAGGACACGTGGAACTGCTGCTGCTTCTGCTGCTGCACCTGGTCGGGAGCCCGGGCATTGCCGCCGACCGACCGCCGGTTCAGACCGGTCCGGTCACCGCGTCCCTTCCGACCGACAGCGCCGCCTGGTTTGAACGTCCTCCCTTGCCCCGTGCCCGGGCCCACCAGATGGTGGCAACGTGGGACCCGGGCAGCACCGCCTGCTGCCTCGTATTCGGCGGCCGTCGGTCGCTCCACGGGTCGATGGACCAGGCCTGCCTGCGCTACACACACGCAACCCAGGATTGGTCCGAATGCGCGCCGATGGGTGTTCGACGCGGCATCGGTCAAGCGGTCGTAGTTGATGACTACGTCTATGTCCTGGGCGGCTGCCGCGAATTCGGACACGGCCTGACCGCGGTCGAAGTCTACGACCCGGCAGCCAACACGTGGGCCGCTGCGCCCGGGCTGCCCGAAAGCCTGCACGACTTCAGCGCGGTCGCCTGGCGTGACAGCCTGGTCTACGTCCTCGGCGGCGGCAACTGGTCGCCGAACTCACCGCCGGGCAACCGAGTCTGGCTCTTCAATCCCGCGGCCGGCACCTGGGTCGCCGCAACCCCGCTCCCGGTCGGCGTCGGCGCGTCCAGTGCCGGTATCTTCGACGACCATATCTACCTGGCCACCGGCTGGACCGATTCCGGTCCCACCAACCGGGCCTGGATCGGCATCATCGACCCGGACCGACCTTCCCGGCTCGAATGGCTGGAACTCGACACCCTGCCCGGCGCGCGCCGCTGCCGAACCGCGAGCACGCACCACGACGACCGCCTCTACGTGGTCGGGGGCATCCTGCCCGACGGCAGTGTCACGGCCGAGACCTGGGTTCTTGATCGCCGGTCCGGCGCGTGGCAACGCCTGCCCGACAAACCGGCACCGACCGCCAATGTTGCCGGTGCCGCGCTGCTCCGGGACTGGCTGCTCGTGCCCGGCGGGTATCCCGGTACGGCTCCCTATCTCGCCGACCACGACGGCCTGTACCTCGGCAATCACGTGCTCGACGCGGCGGTCCATGCAATCACGTCTCCCCGCGGCCGACTGGCCGGCAGCTCTCCGCGCCCGGTTGCCGCCGTCTTTGCCAACGCCGGACAGCTCACAACCTCGTGCCTCGCCCGGATGACGGTCACCGACTCCGCCGCCCAGCAGATCGTCTTCAGCGCCGAATCGACGCTCGTCCTCGAACCGGACGAGACCATGGTGGTTGAGTTCGGGGAGTTCGTCCCGGAACTGAATCGAATCCTGTCGGTCAGAGCGTCGGTGTTCCTGGACGGGGACCAGAACCCGGACAACGACACCCTCAGCGCCGCCGCCCGCACCACTGCCGGCAGCGTACCGGACGCGTTCGGCTACGTCTACGAATCCACGCAGGAGCCGGATACAATCACCTTCGGATGGATATCCCCTGACAGCGGCGACACGATAACCGGGTGGGAGCCGGACCCGGACGACGGCATAACGGTGCGCGGCCTGCCGTTCGGGTTCCCGTTCTACGACGACACGCTCGAACACGTCCGCGTGTCGGTCGACGGGTTCCTGCAACTGTCGGAAGTCGTCAACCCCACGAACCGCAGCCTGCCGTTCTTCGAGATGTCGGACATAATCGCCCCGTTCTGGGACGACCTGACACTGCGGGCAGCAGGTGCGGCAATCGAGAACTCCGGCACCGACTTCGTCTGTTTCACCTGGCAATCGGCACCGCGCTACGGCGCTCCCGACGACTCGCTCACATTCCAGGTCGTACTCTATCCGAACGGTATCATTCGGTTCAACTACCTGGACATGAACGGCATGGTGAACAGCGCGACCGTCGGCATCCAGGGACGGGACGGCGGCGACGGCTGGTATCTTGAGTACGTGTTCGACGGTGAGCCCGGCTCCCACCTGCCGGCGGATTCGGTATCGATCGCGTTCCATCACCCCCGGTCCGGCGCGGTCCACGACAACACCGGGGCCGCGACCGCGACCGGCCGGGTCCTGTGTCCTACCGTCTGGCGCGGACGCCTGCTTCCCCTGACGCTTGACTTGCCCGGCCGCGAACAGCTTGCGGTAGCGCTCTACGACGCCACCGGCCGCCGACTCACCCGGCTGGATTGCCCGCCCGGCTCGGTGAACCTGGAACTGGTTGGCCCGGATGGAAGGGCTCTTCCTGCCGGCGCCTACTTCGTGCGGGTTTCGGCGCCGGGCCTGAGCCTGACCCGCAAGGTGCTGCTGCCCCACCGGTAGCCGGGTCGGAAACCGGTTGACACGCCCCGCCACTGAGTAGAATGTTGTCTCGTCCGGACGCGCTCACCGGCGATCCGGCGATTCGGACAGGACCACAACCCAACGGAGGTAGACAGTGACCAGGACCATCACAGTAATCGCCCTGCTGGCTTTGTTCATCGGCTGCGGCGGCCAGGAACCGGCCCAGCCGATCGAACCGGCGGCACCCGACACAGTTGAGGAAATCACTCCCATGGAAACACCCGAGACCCCCGGCCTCGTTACCGACACACTGACGTCCGACAAGCTGCCCGAAGACCTGTTCATGATTATCGAAGTCAAGGACTACGGCACGATCAAGGTGAAGTTCCATACCGCGGACGCGCCCCTGAACGTCACCAACGTCGCCAACCTGGCCATCAAGGGTTTCTACAACGGGCTTACTTTCCATCGCATCATCCCCGGCTTCGTAGTCCAGGGCGGCGACCCCAAGGGCGACGGCACCGGCGGCCCCGGCTACACGGTCGAAGCCGAAATCAAGCACAAGCACCTGAAAGGCTCGATGTCGATGGCGCGTACCGGGGACCAGGTCAACCCTAAGCGCCGCTCCTCGGGCAGCCAGTTCTATCTCTGTCTCCAGCCCCTGCTTCAGCTTGACGGCGCGTACACCGTCATCGGGGACATGGTTGAAGGACTGGACGTTCTCGAACAACTGGGCCAGGTCAAGACCGGGGCTATGGACCGGCCGGTCGAACCGGTGGTCATGGAAACGGTGACGGTCACAACCGAGTAGCAGGCCACCACCCGAAAGTAACACTCGCACGGCCCGGGCTCTCGTCCGGGCCGTTGCGCATTGGTCCGGGCCGGGCTCAGCCGGAACGGACTGCCGCGAGAATGGTCCGGCGGTACGGCGGCCGAACAAGTCCGCGGTCGGTGATGAAAGCGGTGATGAGACTGCCCGGTGTCACGTCGAACGCCGGGTTGAATACCTTGATGCCGAACCCCGCACTCCGGCAACCACGGAAACCTCGGACCTCCTCCGCCCCGCGTTCCTCGATTGCGATTCCCGCGCCGGTCGCGCACTCGGTATCGAAGGTCGACGTCGGGGCGACGACGTAGAACGGCTTCTTCCAGCGCCGGGCCAGTACCGCCAGCGCCAGGGTCCCGATCTTGTTGGCCGTGTCACCGTTTGCCGCAACCCGGTCCGCCCCGACCAGGACCAGGTCACAGATCGGCATGACGCTCGCCGCCGCGCTGTCCACAATCAGGGTCGCGGCCACACCCGCTCGCACCAGCTCGGTCGCGGTCAACCGCGCGCCCTGCAGCAGCGGCCGGGTCTCACACACGTACACGTGTGGCTCCTTGCCGGCCGCCTGGCTCCGAAGCACTACCCCGAGCGCGGTGCCGAATCCCGGCGCGGCCAGGGGCCCGGTGTTACAGATGGTCAGGATGCGGGCCTGTCGCGGGACGAGCCGCTCCCCGTGTTCGGCCATCGCGCGCGAACGGGCGACCTCCTCGGCCTCAATCGCCCGGGCCTCGGACTCGACCCGCTCTCTCAGTTCGGTCGAGGACAACCCGGCCCGGCCGATAATCCTCCGCACCCGGTCCACCGCCCATTCCAGGTTCACGGCGGTCGGACGGGCGCTCGCCAGGCGCGAGGCCGCGCGCGCGAGGCCGCTGCGCAGCCGGTGGTCCGGCAGGCGCCGCGCCTCGACCGCGAGTCCGTACGCCGCGACCACGCCAATGCAGGGAGCGCCTCGCACCGCCAGGGCCTTGATTGCCCGGACGGTCTGGGCCGCGCTGCGCAGGCGCAGCCGGCGGACGGCACCCGGCAGCAGACGCTGGTCGATGATTGTCAATCGGGAGTTGCGGTAGCGGACCGATTGGAAAAGAAAGGAGGGGAGCGGACTCCCCTCCTTCTCAACAACCGGCTTACTTCTTCCGGCGATTGACCGCATCCTTCAGAGCTTTCCCGGCCTTGAACACGGGACGCTTCGCGGCTGCGATCCTGATCTCTTCGCCGGTCTGCGGGTTCCGACCCTTGCGGGCCTTCACCTTGCGAACCTGGAACGTGCCGAACCCCACCAGGGGAACGCGACCGCCTTTCTTCAACTCAGTAGTCACCGTGCCGATGAACGTCTTGAGTGAAAGGGCTGCCGCCTTCTTGGAGATACCGGCTTCTTTTGCGATCTTGGCGACGATCTGTTCTTTGGTCATGCTGTGCCACCTCCCTTCTGCAATAAGATTGCCATCAGCGGGTTCCGGGCATCCGGGACCGACAGCGATGAAATGGGTGCACCGCCGGCTCCAGACTGCGACCGCAACAACCCTGATGGCATTACGGCCAGTAATATAGGGGCTCCGCCGGTCCTGTCAAGCGGAAAAACACTGTCTACGGGGCTTTGCCGCCTCCCGGCCCTGCAAGGCCCTACCCGGTGGCTATCTGCCGGACTGCGCTCAACGGGTATGCAGGACCTTGACGCCGGATGCCGGGGACAGCGCATCCTCCCCGCGTACGAAGTACACGCCGGACCTCACCCGGTTACCGGATTCGTCAAGTCCGTGCCACTCCGCCCGGCCGGACCGAACCACAAGCCGGCGCACCACGCGGCCGCACACGTCGGTGACGGTCGCACGCCGGACCCCGGGCTCGAACCGCAGCAACAGGATGTCACGGAACGGATTGGGCCACACCGCGACGTACCCGGTTCCGCGTCCGGGCTGGTCCGCGCACCCGCTCAACGGGACGCTCTTCGCATAGATGTCCCAGTTGCCGACGGTCAGGTTCTGCCACACTACCCACATCTGTCCGGCAGCGCCGGCCGCGATTGCCGGGTTCATATCCGGGCCGGGTGTCTGCTCAACCGGTTGGGCCGGAATCCAATCCACCGGGCCCATGTGCGTGTAGTAGATATCCCAGTTCCCGTTCCGGTCGCTCATCCAGCACACCCACGGCGTACCATCGACGTCGGTCGCCATCACCGGCATCACGTCCATCCCGGAGCCGGTATCCACCCGCACCGGTGTGGTCCAGTTCGGATGGTTGTATTCGCTGCAGTAGATATCGCCGTTCCCGGTCTCGAAGCTCTGCCAGCAGACCAGCGGAACGCCGCCCGGACCCCAGGCGATTGCCGACCGGTACTCCCTGCGCTGGGTCCCGGAAACCGGCCCGGTCTCCACCCAGTTCACGCCGTCGCGGTACGCGGCCCACACTTCAGCCGCCCCGTCACGATACCTGGTGTACGTCACCCAGGTCGTTCCGTCCGGCATCGTCGCCGCACGCGGGTACACGGCTTCCAGACTGTCGCTCGTCAGGTTGACCGGCGTGCTCCAGAGCACGCCATTGTAGGACGAGACGAAGATATCCGAGAACAGATGAGCCCGGCGACTCGACCAGAAACACCAGAGCGTGCCGGTCGAATCCCGGGTCAGGGTCGGGTTCAGATCCGCGGCGACATCGACCGACATCCGCTGCCGGGCCGACCAACTGCTCCCGTTCCAGGTACTGTAGAACAGGTCGAACCAGTGGTCGTCATACGTGTACCCGGCCCAGACCGCCACCGGCCTGCCGCTCATATCAAGGCCCAGCGCCGGGTCCGTGTCCCAGTACAGGTGCGACCCGATGTTGTACACGCTCGACCAGGTCCCGTTATCCCGGACCGAAGCGTAGATGTCGAGCCTGCCATAGCTGGCATTCCGCCCCGACTTCCAGATCGCCCACACCTTGCCGTCATCCATGCACAGCAGACCCGGACTGTCGTCGGTTTCGGCGTGCGTACAGACCGTCTCGGCATCAACCGGAAGCACGGGTTGCGGTTTCCTCTTTGCTGCATAACCTTCGGAGTTGCCGTGCGGCTTCAGGGTCGGATCACCAAGGATGTTCATCGCGTAGAACCAGAACCGGCTCTCTTCGGCCCACTGCGCGAACCAGAGCCGGAACGCCTCACCGATGCACTCACCCTCGCCCATCGGCCCGTAGAAGTCATCGAAGTGCAGCATCGAACCAGACTTCGCGCTCCCGACCGCAAGCAACCCGTAGTCGTCATGAAAGATGTCCCAGCCCGCGGAACAGTTCTCTTCCATGTAGCGCGTCCCGGAACAGGCGAACAGGTTATAGAAATGCGCCTGAGGCCGGATGCCGTAGATATCGGTATTGAACACCGTACCGCCGTAGGTGGTGGTCGTCTTGAACGTATGTCCCCACGGACTGGAATGCGAGCAGACCTGGATCCACTCGTACCCCTGGGCAAGCCGGGTCCGGTAGTCGCCGGCCCGGGTGGTATTCCGGTCCGTTACCGTGGTCACGCTCGTGTAGACTTCATCCAGGTTACAGTTCCCGAAGCTGCGCCAGTCATCGTCAACATAGGCCAGGGCCCGGTCCGGCAGGCTCAGGTTCCCGGTCCGATACGCATGGTTCTTCTCGAAATACCGCTTCATCAGCCTGACCTCATCATCCCAGGTCAGAGGTCGGGAATCCAGTCGCCCGACCCAGATGTCGGCGTCCATGCTGCCGCTGTGGTCGTCGTACAGCCCGTCCCCATCGATGTCATGCCAGGTGCCGTCAAGGTCCATCAGGAACAGGTCACACGGAAACTCCTCCCCGCTCATCTCATACCACGCGACCGGCAGGTTACCCACCAGCACCGCGCCGAGGAGATTCGACACCCCGGCCAGGTGCGAGCGCAAGGTCTGGTGCGACGTACCCCGCATCGTATCCACCTGCACCGCATACCCGGCCATCACCAGGTCGGCCTGGTACTGCGCAAGCTCGGTGGTAATGAGCGGATACAACTCGGCATGGACCACGACGACCACGACGTTATCGTCCCCGGTCCGGGACACGGTCCCGACAGAGTGCCAATCAAGCTCAGGCCCGCGGGCTGCCGTCCACTCCGCGTGGGTCATCGGCTCCCGGCCCACCGGGTCGGTCCACACCAACCGCTCGACCCGGTCCAGAGGAACGCTCCCGGCACCGCCCGCGGCAACCAGGACAAACAACAGAAGAACAGACGTCATCAAGTACCTCCGATTACAACTTCCAGGATGCTCACCGGATAGTATAGAACCGCATCCGGGCCGCACAAGCGACCGGCGCAACCCGGGACCGAACCCGACGCCCAACGCTCTGCGCTTGCCGCCTGACGCATTACGCTCTCCGCTCCCCTCGGACCCTCTCTCCGCGCTCTTGGCGGTTTCCCCGTCCTCTCTTGGTCATTGGGACTTGGACCTTGGTCATTTCCTCTCTTGGCGGTCTTGGCGGTTGGTCTTCGCCTCCATCTTTATGGTGAGATTCCCACGTCGGGTTTCGGGCCTCTGCGCCGGTGTTGCATTCCAACCCCGGGGGGCTACAATGGGCCAGAGAGGTAATCATGCCTGAACCAACATCCACACCAATGCCCGAGCCGGAGCCGCGTGACGTGGCCCCCGATGAGTACATCGAACTCGTGCGCAAGAAGGCGCACCAGCTCTACGAGGACCGGGGTGGAGCCGACGGCCGGGACCTGGACGACTGGCTCGAAGCCGAGCGCATCATCCGCCGCCACCTGGGGATCGACGATTGACCGGGACCGGTCAGCCGTCCCCCGGGGGATCGATGTACACCGTGCGTGTCACCCGCACGTTCAGCGCCGCCCATTCAATCAAGGGGAGCGGCGGCAAATGCGAGAACGTCCACGGGCACAACTACCGGGTTGAGGTGGCGGTCAGCGCGAACCGCCTGACCCCGCCCGGCATGGTGGTGGACTTCATCGAGTTGCGGGAGAAGCTGGATTCGATCCTGCCCGACCATCGGGACCTGAACCAGGTGTACGACTTCAACCCGACCGCCGAAAACCTGGCCCGCCGTTTCTTCGACGAGCTGGCCGGCTCCTTCCCGGTCACGCGCGTGACCGTGTGGGAAACCGAAGGCTCGGCCGCCGAGTACTCGCGCGCCTAGCGCACCGCCAGCACCCGCACGAACTCGTCCCGCCCCGCGCCTTCAAACCGCAGAAACCAGGTGCCGGGCTCGAGCCGCAGGACCCGTCCCGCCGTCGACACGCGACGGTGTGCACGCCCGCTCGCGTCGAACACAGAGGCCCGTTCCACCCAGCCCGGCAGCGCCAGGCCGCCGCGCACAATCCGCCCCCCTGCGACCGATTCGCGGATCGGGCCGCCCGCCCCGCGCGCCATGACCTGCGCGAGCTGCGCCGCGCGATACGCGTTGACCAGCCCGTTCCCGAAGCTGGTCTCGAACCCGGGCGCGCCCATGTCGATTGCCGATACGCTGAGGATTGCCCGCACCCGGCTCGCCGACAGGGTATTGTCCACCGACTTGACCAGCCCGGCCACGCCCGCCACCTGCGGCGACGCCATCGACGTGCCCGAAGCGGACCCGTAGGTACCCCCGACCCAGGTCGAGTAGATGTAACTGCCGGGCGCGACCACTTCCTGTTCCTCGCCGTAGTTGGAATACTCGGCCCGCATGCCCGACTTGCCCAGCGCGCCCACACAGACGCATTCGTCATACCGGGCCGGGTACTGCACGACACCCGCGCCCTGGTTCCCGGCCGCCGCGACCAGCAGCACGCCGTTGGACTCAGCGTACCGGCAGGCTTCGGCAACCGAACTGGTGTGGTCGTCCGAACCGAGGCTCATGTTGATGACATCCGCGCCGTGGTCGGTCGCCCAGCGGATACCGGACGCGAGATCGGACATCACTCCGGACCCGGAGTCATTGAGCACCTTGACCGCGAGCAACCGGATTGCGCCCCAGCCCGCGACGCCGACACCATTGTCCATTGTAGCGGCGACGATACCGGATACGTGCGTGCCGTGGAACGCTTCATCCAGGCCGATGTTGTCCGGTCGCGGGTCATCGTCGTTGTCCACGAAGTCGTACCCGTATTCTCCCGGCACGTACCGGGCGACGAGGTCCGGGTGAAGGTACTCGACCCCGTTATCCGCGACCGCAACTGTGACGGTGCTCGAACCCAGGCTCACGTCCCACGCCTTGTCCGCGTACATCACCCACTTGCCCCACTGCTCGGCCAGGAAGCCAGGGTCGTTCGGCACGTGGCTTGCGCGGACCCGCGCGTCCGGCTCGAACCAGCGGATACCCGGCACCGACCGCGCCCGTCGCCCGAGCAATTCGCAGGCCTCATCCGGCATCCCGGCCACGAGGAAACGCCCGCCGTCATCCACCCGCACGACCTGCCCGCCGTTCGCTTCGACCCAGTCCCGCGCTTCTTCCCGGGAACCGGGTGTGAATCCGACCACGAACCTGCCCGAGACGCGGTCATGCCACTGCGTCTCGGCATCGGGCAGTACCGCGGCCGCCGTGGGCCGTCGCTCCAGCTCGAACACCCGCGCCACGTCGCCTGCCGTGACCGGCTCCACCGCCGGCCTCGGCACAAACATCAGGATTGCGAGGATTATCGTCATGTCTTACTCCAGTGTGAAGCGGGCCCACAAGTCAATCGCCGGGCCACTCGAGTTCCACAGCACGAAGTAGAACGAATCCGCGGCCGGTATCGCCTCGCGCACCGACACCTCGGTCACGTCCTGCAGTTCGAGGAGCGCCGTATAGTTGTTGCCCTGCCTGAACTCCGCGTAGTTGGCCGGGTCGAACCACAACAGCCGACCCAACCGTCGCCCATCAAGGACGCGCAGGTCACCGGCGAGCGTATCGCCGACGTCGGCCGTGAACCCGGCGTACACATACCAGCTCGGGTCGAGCCGGAACGAACCGTGCAGCAGGTCGCGCTGTCCGCCATGCCACACCTGCACGTGGACCGTATCGCTCTGCCCGACGTTGTCGTAGACGTCGACCGCGGTGCAGGACAGGCTGTGCCAGCTCTGGTCGACCAGCGACCGCGTGTCCCACTCGACCGCGAAACCCACAACACTGTCGACGCCGAGCAGCACGCCGTCCACGTAGAACGAAACCCGGTCAACCCCGCTGGTATCGTACGCGTCGACCCGGAACTGGACCACGCCGCTGACCGCAGACGAGTCGCCCGGCTGCTGGATTGTGCAGGTCGGCGGGGTCATGTCGATCCCGAACAGCAGGTCGCAGCCGCCGAACACAAACACCAGTCCGGCCACGCCGCACAACAGCCATGCCCATCGTCTCCTAGAGTTCAAATTCATCACCGACCTCCGGAACGTAGACTTCACGCGCGCCCAGCTTCAGCAGCGGGTCGACCATCGCCTGCGCCGCTTCCGGCTCCGCGTGCACGACAAACACCTTCTTGAGCCGGGACAGGTTCATCCGGCCCACGTAGTCGAGCAGCCCCTTCTGGTCCGCGTGGGCGCTGAACTCGTCCATCACCACCACCTCGGCCCGGCGCCGGTACTCCTCGCCGTAAATCCGCAGCGTCTCCTGCCCCTCGGCGATGCGCCGGCCAAGCGTATTCGGGGCCTGGAACGACACTATCAGGATCAGGTTTCGCTCGTCGCCGACCGCGTGCTTGAGATGATGCAGCACCCGCCCGGCTTCGCACATCCCCGACGCCGAGATGATGATGCAGGGCTCGCGGAGCGCGTTCAACGCCTTGGACTCCGCCGGCGACGCGACGTAGGTCAGGCCGCTGAAATCAAACAGGGACTCATGCCCCTTCAGCATCGCCATCGCCTCTTCGTCATAGTACTGCGGGTAATTACGGAACACCTCGGTCACCCGGGTCGCCAGCGGGCTGTCCACGAAGATCGGCAGGTTCGGTATCCGTTTGTCCTGCCGCAACCGGTTCAGGTTGTAGATTATCTCCTGCGACCGCTCGACCGCGAACGCCGGGATGATGATCCGGCCCCCGCGCTCGCATACCCGGTTCACCACGTCGGCGAGCCGCTGGTTCACCTCCTCGTACTCGCCGTGCAGCCGGTTGCCGTAGGTCGCCTCGATAATCAGGTAGTCGGCCTCGCGCACCTGGACCGGGTCCCGGATAATCGGCATCCGCCGGCGCCCGAGGTCCCCGGTGAACAACACCCGCTTGCCCGCGACCTCGATGTCGACCACCGCGGAACCGAGGATGTGCCCGGCGTCATGCAGGTGGGCCGTGAACTTGCCGAGCTTCACCTTCTTGGCGTAGCGCGTCGGCTCAATCTGTTCGAGTGCCCGCTCGGCATCGCGCGTATCGTAAATCGGCTTCTTGGGCGCCTCGCCTTTCGCCCGCCGCTTCTTGTTCACGTACTTGATGTCCGACTCCTGGATGTGAGCCGAATCCATCAGCAACAGCCGGGCGAGCGCCGCCGTCCCCTTGGTCATCACCACCGGGCCACGGTAACCACGCTTGACCAGGTTCGGCACGTTGCCGCAGTGGTCGATGTGGGCATGGCTCACGATGCAGTGGTCCACCTCGCGGGCCTTGAACGGCAGGTGACGGTTTATCTGCTCCGCCTCGGACCGGTGCCCCTGGAACAGACCGCACTCGAGCAACAACTGCTGCTTGCCGCAATAGAGCATGTGCTGGGAGCCGGTGACCGTGCCCACGCCGCCCCAGAATCGAACCTTCAAGTCACTCAATTCACCAACCTCCTGATTGTCCGCAGATTCATCAAATCATCCCGGGAAGTCGTCCGGGGCGTCTCCATCACACCGGGCAGGTGCCGCAACAGCGGATGGTTGACAATCTCCCGGAAGCCCGCGAGCCCGATCCGCCCCTTGCCGATGTGCCAGTGGCGGTCGACCCGGGACCCGTAATCGGTCTTCGAGTCATTCAAGTGCAGCAGATGCAGCCTCCCGAACCCGACCACCCGGTCGAACCCGCGCAACGTCTCCTCCAGTCCGGCCCGGGTTCGCAGGTCGTAGCCGGCCTCGAACAGGTGCGCGGTGTCAAGCACGACCCCGACCCGGTCCTCCTGCTCGACCCGGCCAAGCACCACGGCAATCTGCTCGAAACTGCTCCCGACTTCGCTGCCCATGCCCGCGGTATTCTCAAGCAGCAGCATCACCGACTCCGGTGCCCGCGACAGTATCCGGTTCACGCTCCGCACCACCCGGCGCAGCGCGACCTCGGTCTTCGCATCGCCGGCCCGGCCCACGTGCACAACCAGGTATCGCACTCCCAGCTCCCGGCACCGCTTCGCCTGCTCGACCAGGGCGGTCACCGACCGGCGCGCCAGCACCTGGTCCCCGGTCGCAAGGTTCGGCAGGTACGGAGCGTGGACGAACACCGGCCCGATGCCCGACTCCTCCACATCCCGCCGGAACCGGGCCACGTCATCCGGGTCCAGTCGGCTCACGCTCCACCCACGCGGGCTGCTCGTGAACAACTGCATTGTCTCGCAACGAACCGCTTCCGCCCGGGCGCGGACCCGCGCGAACCCGCCGACAATAGATACATGGAATCCAAAGCGCACTTATTACGGCTATCCTAGACTTCGGTGAGCAAGTGTCAAGCACGCCTCATGCCGAACGCCGGACGCATGACGCACGGACGGGTGCCCGACGCTTCACGCCTGACGCTCTACGCTTGCCGCCGCCTCGCCTCCGCGTTCCGACTTCTGCATTCTGCACTCTGACTTCTAACTTTTCCTCCGCCTTCCCACTTTGCCTTGTGCAATTTGATATTTGACATTTGACTTCCGCCCGACGCGTCCCCGGCTGCACCCGACCTACCGCTGAATCACGACCTTGTGGACGCTCGACGCCTCACGCCTGACGCCTGACGCCCGGAAAACGAAGTACACGCCGGGCGCAACGCGGCTCACGTCGTTCTCCCCGGGCACAAGATTCATCACCCAACGTCCGGTGATGTCAAGGAGGACCGAATGGAACCGGACCTGCCACAGCCGGTTCGCGGACAGGACAACGGACGACGGCAGTTCTCCCACGCCGGGCGTCTCATCATAGTGGTAGACTCCATCTTCGGTCCCGGCGTACCAGAAAGCCTGGTAGTGGTCGGAAAGACTGTACACGCGGTCAGGCACAGTGGTGTCGGGCCGCCACTCACCCTCCCAGTAGTGAAACATACCCGGGTGCTGCTGTGCTCCGGCATAATGCCCTCCGATGCAGCGGCCACTATCCAGCGCGAGTTCACGGTTCCAGGTGGCGCCCAGGTCATTCGTGCACCAGATTCCGCTTGACCCGACTCCTTCTCCAATCATGACCACCCGGGAATCGTAATAGCACCAGCAGATGCCGCGCACGTCCATCTGGCTGTCCGGTCCGGCGAAACGCCAGGATGTCCCATAGTCCGTGCTCAGGTACAGCCCGTGTCCTTTGGTGCCGCACCAGACCAGGCTGCCCCCTGTCGCCAGGCAGCGGATGTTCGTGGTCGCAAGCCCGCTGTCAGACCGCGCCCACGTGTGCCCCCGGTCCGTACTCCGCCACAGGCCGTTCTCCAGGGTGTCACTCGCAAGCAGGATGAAGGACGTATCTTCCTGCGACGCCTCAACCACGCTGGGATAGAGGAGGTACTTCATGACATGCCAGGAGTCACCGCAGTCCGGGGAGTACCAGAGTCCGTCCGAACGCGAGCCCCAACCCCAGGCCAGATACACCTTGCCCTCATGCCCCATCGGGGCACGAACACAGACTCTCAGGTTCTCGTGCACACCGTAGTCGTACACCTCATTCCACCAGCCACCGCGATTGGAAGTGACGAAGACCGCGGAATCGGTGGCAGCGTAACAGCGGTCGCGTGAAGGATTCGCGACAGACCAGACCCTGTGTCCGGAAAGGCCGACATGACGCCAGGCCGGACATAGAGCGAAAACCAGGCAGACTACCAAGACAGTTTTTCCCATAGTCACCTCCTACTGTCGGATGACGGCCTTCCGGACGTTTGACGCCTCACGCTCAACGCCGGATGCCGCGGTCGCGGCCCGGAACAAGGCAAGCAGATAGCGATTCTCACAACTCCTTCTTCTGGCGACATTATGCAGCCGCCCGGCGCTATTGTCAAACCGCCGGCGAGCTGCATTCTGCACTCTGACATCTTGGCGCTCTTGGCGGTTCATCTCTTGCCCCCCCGAAAGCCCGAAAACAGCCGGTTCTGGCCGAAAGTGCCGCAAAATGCGG